>NZ_JBEOPP010000013.1:0-102640 GCF_040310185.1 Shewanella sp. T24-MNA-CIBAN-0130
AAAAAGTGGTGGGTCGTGAAGGATTCGAACCTTCGACCAATTGGTTAAAAGCCAACTGCTCTACCAACTGAGCTAACGACCCATCTTGATATAGCCTTTAAATTATTTAACCACTATTTAAAAAAGTGGTGGGTCGTGAAGGATTCGAACCTTCGACCAATTGGTTAAAAGCCAACTGCTCTACCAACTGAGCTAACGACCCATCTTGGTTTTGCAAGAACTTATATTCTTACGGGAACAAAAGCCAACTGTCTCTATTTCAAGACCCACTGAGCTAACGACCCATCTTGGTAACTAAAAGACCATAACTTAAAACACAGAGACTGTAGACTAAGTAATTAACCTTCTAACACCCCCAAAAGGCTATGCCGTTCTGAGGGCGCCTATAATACCTTTTTCAATTTCTCATGCAAGCGCAAATGTATAATTTCTTGTTGTTTGCATGAAAAACAGACTAAGAGGCGGTTTTTTGGCTTAACTAGCCTTTTAATGCTAATAATTGCTGTTGAGCTAGTCGTGCAGAGGCACTGTCGGCATACTCTTTGATAACTTTGTTATAAAGCGCTTTAGCACCTGCAAGATCATTTTCTTCTTCTGCAATCATGCCAAGTTTGACCAAACTGTCGCCACGCTTATTTGAATCTGCAAATTGACTAACCACTGTGCTAAATGCTTGTTTAGCATCACTGAATTCATTTTTGTTGTACAACAATTGGCCTAACCAATAGTTTGCATTAGCTGCATAATTTGATTCTGGGTATTTGGCTATGAAATTACGAAAAGCAGGGATTGCTTCATCATATTTGCGTTCTTTAAGGACCAAATTCACTGCGGCCTCATAGCTTCCTGTTTCACCCAAAGTTGAACTAGCTGCTGCGACCGAAGTGGCATCCGCTTGAACTGGCGCAGCGGGTGTTGATGACTGAGCAGTAAGATTTGCAATATCTTCATACAGCTGTCGTTGACGCTGTAACATTTGATTCATTTGATAATTTTGTTGCTCAGTAATGCCTCTTAAATCCAACACTTCATTTTGCAATACATCCATACGACGTTGCATCTCAAAATCGCCTTGTTGCTTTGCTTTCATGATGCGCTCTAACCTTGAGACTCTGTCATCATTCGAACCTCCTGCAACATCTTCAACAGGCGCTGGAGCGGCTAAAACAGTTGCCGTTGTGAAGAACATTGCCGCAACTAATATGGCTTGTTTCATTTTTATCTCCTAAAAAAGGCCAACCGATAACGGTTGGCCTTGTTCTTCATACCTTTAGTAAACTAACACACCACGACGGTTTTTACCAAAACCAGTATCGCTACGAGAATAATCTAATGGCTTTTCTTCGCCATAACTGACTACGCTCATTTGGCTAGGCTGTACGCCCATACTCTGCAAATACTTTGCAATCGCTTTGCCACGTCGTTCACCTAGTGCAATGTTGTATTCAGGAGTACCACGTTCATCGGCATGACCTTCGATCAAAACACGAACATTTGGGTTTCCAACTAAATAATTACCGTGTGCTTGAAGAATTTCAGCATTTTCGCTTTGAACTTCACTGCGGTCAAAATCAAAGTAAATGATATTTTGACGACGTAATTCCTGTTCTTTTAAACGCTGCTGTTCTGCAGAACTTAGCACAGGTGCTACACCACCAGTTTCAACACCACCAGCACCATATTCACTACCAGTACCACTCATAGAACCGCTAGCATCAGTTTCCGAGTCTGAAGTTGAACTACAGGCACCCAGTGCCATAAGCGGAACTGCAACCAACATAGCTTTAAACAACTTATTCAGATCCATTTTAAATCCTTATCAATATCTATTTAGAGAAACGGAGACCATGCTGGTGACTTCACCTCGCCCTGGCCGACAGGCAATCTTGCTTTAAATCTGCCATCCATAGAAACAGCAGCTAACACTTGTTTACCTTGATGGGTTGTACCGTAGATAACCATAGTGCCATTAGGGGCAACACTTGGCGATTCATCAAGTTGAGTTGATGAAAGCACCTGCATAAAGCGTGTTGCAAGATCCATTCGAGCAATATGGAACTTACCGTTAGTACGGTTTACAAAAATCATACTACGACCGTCTGGGGTAATTGAACCACCTAGGTTCCATTCTCCTTCAAAAGTCATACGCGAGACTTTATTTGTATCTAAACTTACGCGATATAACTGCGGCTTACCACCACGTTCAGAAGTAAATAAAATTGATTTGCCGTCTGGGAACCAAGAAGGTTCAGTATCAATTGCGTAATGTTCTGTAATGCGTCGAGTTGTCTTGGTAGCAATATCGACGACATAAACTTCTGGCTGACCATCCTTTGACAATGTAACCGCTAACTTTTTCCCATCGGGAGAAAATGTTGGCGCGCCATTAATGCCATCAAAACTACTCACCAGAGTACGAGTTTGGCTATAGATGTCTTGAACAAAAATTTCGGCTTTTCTATTTTCAAAACTCACATAGGCTAAACGACGTCCATCTGGAGACCAAGCCGGTGACATCAATGGCTCTGGTGAACGTAATAACATTTGTTCATTATAACCATCATAATCAGCAATCATAAGATGGTAAGGTGCTTTTTGACCTTGTTTAACCACAACATACGCAATACGAGTTAAAAACGCACCACGGATCCCCGTGAGTTTTTCATAAACAATATCACTTATACGGTGACCATATTGTCTAAATTGGTTTGCACTGATAACGGTTTCACGACTTTCAAGCAATAACTCACTGTTATTCTGAGGCCCTTTTCCCGCTTGAAGCTGTGCTTTGACTAAATCAATCAACTCAAAACTCACTAAGTATTTATCAGCGCCATAGGGTTTAACCGTGCCAACAACAACTGCTTCAGCTTCTACATTAGCCCAGCTCTGAGCCGTAAAACCGTTTACTGAAGAAATAGTTGACTGTGGCAATGCACGCACATCAAGCGTTTTAAATGTACCACTGCGAGCCAAATCAGATGCGACCACATCAGAAATAGATTCTGGAGCAGGCCCTTGTCCTTGCCAAACAAAAGGAACTACGGCAATGGGTCTCGCGGCATCAACCCCTTCAGTAATCACAATCTCTAACGCTGCGCGCGCGGGAGTAGTTAACACTATCAATACCAGTGTTAGCCATTTAGCCAAATTTTTCATGGGACTCCTTTTACTCAATTCCATCATTAAATACCATTGATCTTAATTAAATTCCGGTGAAACAGTTAAATTAATTTCTTTTAATTGCTGATAAACAGCCGGTTCAGGCGATACGGGTAACCGTCCAGCTTTATTTATAGACGCTTTGGCCGCTCGACAAACTACCTGATCACCGTCCAACGTTTGGCTTGTAGTAACAAAGCCATCAGACGCTAAACGAATAAATACCCGGCAGCTTTTACCACGCATTGATTCATCAACTACTAAGTTACGTTGAATAGTGGCAATAATCATGGCTTTATACTTATCGACTTCTGACAACACTTGCCTATTACGCGTTTTAGAAAGCGAGTCTTGTTCTGCAGACATTGCCTCTGCCATTTCACGCTCTTGACGCGCTTTAGTGTCGGCTTCGGCTTTGCGTTTACGCTCAGCTTCTTCTTTGCGTTTACGTTCATCATCAGCTCGTTGACGTTCTTGTTGAGCTTTTTTCGCAGCAGCCTCTTCTTGCTTACGTTTTTCAGACGCTAGCTTGGCGGCATCTTCTGCAACTTTTTGTTCCTGCTCTTTCTGCTTACGCACAACTTCAGCTTTGTCTGCCCGATCTTTTTCAAGCCGTTGTTTTGCCTGAGCCGCTTTCGCCGCATCATTGGCCTTTTGAGTTTCCTGCTCTTTTTGTTTACGCTGGATCTCTAATGTCTTAATTTTGTCTTGCTCGCGTTCACGCTCGCGACGCGCTTCCAATGCTTTACGTTCTAACTCAGCTTGACGTACCTTTTCTTGATTAGCCACATCTTGTTTTTGCTTCTTTAATTGCTCAACTCTATCATTTACTTTCTGTTGATCAATCACAATAGCTTGCATGGCCGGCGCACTTGCCGCTGCAGTTTGCATTTGCTTGGGCTTATCATCAAAACTAATGCCTAGAGCAAGGATGACAATAAACCCAATATGAATACCGGCAGAAATAGAAACGGGTACGGTTAAATCTGATTTTCCAGCCACCTATTTCTCCTTCGGTGAATCAGTCATTAACCCAACGGCTGGCACACCAGCACCTTGCAAACTAATCATTAATTGAATAACGCTTTCATAAGGTATGGTGCGGTCAGCTTTGACTACCACGGGTCTTAATGGTTCAAGCTGAATTAATGCTCCGACTTCCGTAGATACTTGCTCTATGTCCATCGCTTGAGAGTTAGAGCTACTACCAGTATTCAAAAAGTATTGCCCAGCAGCGTCAATTGATGCCACGATTGGAGGCTTACTGTCAGGTGGTAACGATTCCGCATTACCCTGAGGTAATTCTACTTTAACCCCTTGCGAAACAATTGGCGCTGTCACCATAAAAATAATCAACAACACCAACATGACATCGATATAAGGTACAACGTTGATTTCTGCAATTGGACGATGACGTTTACGCTGATACATTAAACGGCTTCCTTCTCGCTATATGCTTGACGTTGCAATATGTTGGAGAATTCTTCCATAAAGTTAGCATAAGTCATTTCAATTTTATCAACTTGCGTTGTAAAACGGTTATAACCAATAACGGCTGGAATAGCAGCAAATAAACCCATTGCCGTTGCAATGAGTGCTTCAGCAATACCCGGTGCAACCATAGCTAACGTGGCATTTTCTACCGAACCCAGTGCGATAAAGGAATTCATAATTCCCCAAACGGTACCAAATAAACCAATGTATGGGCTAGTTGAACCAATTGTTGCCAATAGAGGCAAATTGTTTTCAAGTTTCTCCATTTCTCGCGACAAACTCACTCGCATTGCTCGAGATGTTCCATCCATAACGGCTTGTGGAGCTTTACTGTTTACTTTACTCAAACGAGTATATTCTTTGAAACCAGCCACAAACATGGCTTCTAAACCAGAGATAGCACTACCACGTGCAATCAATTCTTTATAAAGACGATTTAAATCAACACCAGACCAGAAAGTGTCTTCAAAACGTAATGATTTAACTCTTGCTGAAGTTAATAATTTGTTGCGTTGAAGGATCACGGCCCATGAGGCAATCGATAATGCCAACAAGGTCAGCATAACTAACTTTACCAACACACTGGCTTCTAAAAACAAACCAATAAATGAAATTTCAGCGTGCACTGTCAAACTCCTGAACAATATTTAGGGGAATAGCGCGGGGACGCATACGTGATAAAGATATACACGCAACAACCACTGTCGCTTCACAATAGCAATCACCTTGATGATCAACTAGGCGCTGGTGAAATACCAACGACACTTTTTTTAATTCTATAACCTTGGATTCAACAACTAAATCCTGTTCAAACTTTGCCGCTTTACGAAAATCTATTTCTACATGTTTAACGACAAAAGCAATATCTTCTGCCAACAGTTCTGCTTGGCGAACACCCAGTGCTTTTAACCATTGAGTACGAGCTCGTTCAAAAAATTTTAAGTAATTCGAATGATACACAACACCACCCGCATCGGTATCTTCGTAATAGACTGAAATAGGCCAAACAAACATAATTTGAACATCAATTTTAGGTTGTAAAAGTTGGCTTACTATACCGAGTACCAACACGCTTGTGAATAATGTACTAAGTGAAAAGCAGACTTTATTTTGCTCAAAATGCGCTTAAACACACGAAAAACCTCAGAAACTGTAAGAGATGAAGCTTTATTAATGTATTTTCCAAAAAAATTAACGACCTATTAAACAAAACATGGCATACAAATAAAACATTTATTGGTGACAACGGCCTAGTTCTAGCCACTTAAAAACCTAAAAAAGCCTTAAAAGCAACGCGGCCAAGGTGAACGTAAACCGCGCACTGCAACTTATCATCCCACGCCCTGTAAAATGTAAACATGAATAAAATATCATCTAATAATATTGGATGCTTACGTTGTCAGTAATCAAGTCTTCAGTGATTCAAGAAGGGAGATTATTCAGCGCGTTTATCACTGGATATGAACTTAGCCTCACAAAGACATTTTCGGAGTTTATTCTGTTTCAGATATAAGTAGCTTGATGATGTTTACCTTGGTTAAGAGCCATATTTATCAACATCAAGAAGATAAACATGCTTTATGTCACAGCAAGATATATTCTATTTGTTAAATAATATTGTTTTAAAATTAACTAATCCGAATAATTATGCATTAAATGTATATAACAAACTAAAAAACCACTATATAAGCCGTTCAGCGTATAAAAACCATATTAAGATCACTAAAAAGCATTAGTTTTACTAATCATAATGCGTATTTTTTCTAGTTTGCCAGATGAGTGTATTCATTCTACTATGACCTTGTTTTCAGGACACATCTGATTTAGATGTTGAAAACCAAGAACGCCAAACTGATGTAACCCAATACTTCAGTTATCCTTAGTTCTTATGTTTGACTTCCTTCCTTAAATTTGTTGATTGCAAATTATTTAGCCCACTTGGATTAAGTGGGTCTTTTTTTGCCTTTTTTTCAGTATCTTCATAAACAAACTTATAAGCGAACAAATTAGAGCATTTCAATTCAAGCCATTTAATGGAGAAAAAATTGAGTCTTTCTAATCAATATGGAGGAAAACGAGACACGCTTGCATCGCTTTACTCGTTAGGCTCTAAAAGAGCAACAATCGTTTGCAAATGACTCTTTTATATTAGTATTAGCTTGGTCTAACGAATGTTGAATGACCGCCGAGTGAGGCCTTATTGATGAGCGTTGATATAATGCCTTAGCGTGGAAAACCCGTTTATTGATTATTATTTATATCTCAATGGTATCGAGAAAAAGAGGCTACTGTGGCGGAATATACATACAACAACTGAATAAATAGATAGCTAATCTTGTTACGGGCTAAATAGGGTCAATACTGCGCTTAATAGTGCAGCTAATAATACATTAGGTGGGTTTATATCGGCTTGGTTATTTTAATCACAACTCTGCGGTTCATCTTACGTTCTTCAGCAAGGTCATTGCCAGTAACATGACGTTTTTCGCCATGCCCCTCGGTATGAATACGATCTTTAGTAATACCGCTAGCAATTAAAATATTTTTCACTGAGTCAGCCCGTTTATCTGACACCTTTTGGTTAACCAAGCGCCCACCGTAGCTGTCAGTGTAAGCATCAATAAGAACGAGTTCCACTTCAGAGTCATAAGACAAATAGCGCTGTATTTTTTGTAATTGGTGGGTAGAGAAACGCGTCAGATCGACCCCGCCTTCTTGGTAATGTAATACCGTAAAAGCAATATCATCAAAACTGTAAGGCAGCAAATTAGCTAAACAAGCGCGAAACTCACGATATTTACCGCCAAAATTAGCCGACGACAATCCCACTGCAACCTTAGCGTTGTGATTATACCAATCAGCATAGTAAAAAGTGGGTTCCATTCCTTGACTCAATTCATTCAACATCGACCAAGCGGCTTTTTTGGGTACTTCACCATTAAATTGCTTGTTATAAGTCAGTTGGGTGATTTCTTTGGAATTATGCCCAGGACGCCAACTCGGAGCTCGGCTAATTAATGTTGCCTTGGTCACCGCATCAGGCTTAAGCCACATATCTAAGGTGAAGTTTAAATTCAAATCTTTACCTGCCCTACTGGTAAACACCGCGCGACCATAGTCAGGAATATCATGTTCAAGACGACACTCTATCGGATTACTCTCACCAATGCGCCATGCTGAGTTTTCGAGCGACGCCACGTAGTGCCTCAAATCAGCATTAGCCGTTGAGCAAAGACACAAACTTGCGAGAATTATCAGTTTTCGCCACATAAAAACACCCTATATACCTGATTACATACCTTCTATCGGCCACAAAGTCAGTTCCTTTAGTCAACAATCATGTTTAATCGATGATAAAAACCACAATCAAACATGACACTGAGCTTGAGTTTGCGCATAATACTCGGCCTACATCATTTGCACCGATGAATGATAGCTATTGAGGATAAAGACTGTAATGACTGATATTTGCGACGCTAACAAGTTTAAACACCGCTTTCGTGGTTATTTCCCTGTTGTTATCGATGTCGAAACTGCGGGTTTTAATGCCAATACCGATGCGTTGCTTGAAATTGCCGTCAGCTTATTAAAAATGAATAGTGATGGGGTCATTGAACTTGATAAAACCCTTCATTTTCATATTGAGCCTTTTGAGGGCGCGAACCTAGAGCCTGAATCTTTAGCTTTTAATGGTATCGATCCCACCAACCCACTTCGTGGTGCGGTAGACGAAAAAGTCGCTTTGTTAGAGATTTTTAAAGAAGTCAAAAAAGCCCAAAAGGCAGTAGATTGTCATCGCAGTATTATTGTCGCTCACAATGCCGCTTTTGACTTAGGGTTTGTGAACAAGGCCATAGAACGAAACGGTTTAAAGCGCTCTCCTTTTCATCCTTTTGCGAGCTTTGATACCGCAACACTTGCTGGCCTTGCTATTGGGCACACGGTATTGGCTAAAGCGTGTAAAATGGCTGGCATCGATTTCGACAACAAAGAAGCGCATTCAGCATTATATGATACCGAACGCACCGCCGAATTATTTTGCCTTATCGTCAATCGTTGGAAAGCATTAGGTGGTTGGCCATTAGCCGCAGTGGAAGAGAAGAGCGATCCAGCCAGCGAATAATGGATACTAGGTAACCTCCGCTCGAGATAACAATTGCATCTCAAGCAGGCTATATCGCCTTAGAACGGTCGATAAAAATAGTAATATTACTCAATAAAAAAGCTGCCGAAGCAGCTTTTTTATTGTCTCTAATCCGCTAGATTATAGCTTGTCAGAGTTATCTCTTAAGTATGCTGCGACACCTTCTGTGCTAGCAGTCATGCCTTTTTCGCCTTTTGACCAGCCAGCAGGACAAACTTCACCGTGCTCTTCATGGAACTGAAGAGCGTCGATCATACGGATCATTTCGTCAACGTTACGGCCTAATGGTAAATCGTTAACCACTTGGTGACGAACTTGGCCTTCTTTGTCTACTAAGAAAGAACCACGGAAAGCGACGCCAGCTTCTGGATGCTCAACGTCGTATGCTTTACAAATTTCATGTTTAACGTCAGCAACTAGTGTGTATTTAACTTGGCCAATGCCCCCCTTGTCTACTGGAGTGTTACGCCATGCGTTATGAGTGAACTGTGAGTCAATTGAAACACCAATCACTTCAACACCACGCTTGGTGAACTCTTCCATGCGGTGATCAAAAGCAATTAGCTCTGATGGGCATACAAAAGTAAAATCGAGTGGGTAGAAGAAAATAACCGCAGGCTTACCTTTAATTGCGGTAGCGAGGTTAAATGTGTCAACAATCTCACCAGAACCAAGAACGGCTGCTGCGGTAAAATCTGGGGCTGGACGGCCTACTAATACGCTCATTATCTATCTCCATTTAATGGCTTAAACATTCAACAACGGTAAAGCGGTCTTGCTAATTGTGATCTACTTAACAATTGACTATGCCGTTGGGACTTATATCAGAGGTATACCATACATCTAATTTAGCGGACTTATAAGTTATTTCAAATGAAAATGGGTTTACCTGCTGAAAAATAAAACATGCTGACCCACTAAATAATAACTGTCGAATATTACAAAAATGATTTGCTGACATGACCTAGGCAAACATTATCCACAACGGAAGGTAATATTGATTGAAAAATCGGCATAAATAAGTAAAAAGTCGATATACGCTGGACAAATATGCTGTAGACGGTCAAGAATAGCCGCCTCACTTACTTTTATGAAATATAATTATGAATGCGGTTGTTATCGCGGTTTGCTTAATGCTTTTTTTAAGCTTTATTCGAATTAACGTTGTGGTCTCGTTGACCATTAGTGCTGTTGTGGCGGGTTTAGTCGGTGGATTAGATATTCATCAAACAATAGCAGCCTTTAATGACGGACTCGGCGGCGGAGCTCAAATTGCATTAAGTTATGCATTGCTTGGCGCGTTTGCGGCAGCATTGTCACATTCGGGCTTAACAACGTTAATTTCCCATTCAATTATTAAAAAGCTCGGCAAAGAACCCAATAGTGGTAATACTCAAGTGGTACGTTGGTTGTTATTGGTCACAATACTGTTAATGGCAATTTCATCGCAAAATATTTTGCCTATTCACATCGCCTTTATTCCGATCCTTATTCCACCATTATTACATGTCATTTCGAAGCTACATATCGACCGCCGTCTTATAGCCTGTATTCTAACGTTCGGCTTGGTCACCACTTATATGATATTACCTATCGGTTTTGGCGGAATTTTCCTCAATGACATCCTTTTAGCAAATTTGAACATTAATGGTTTAAATGCAGTCGGTGAACAAATTCCTAAGGCAATGTTATTACCTGCTATGGGCATGGTTGTTGGTCTACTCACGGCGATATTTATCAGTTACCGCAAACCTAGACAATATATTATTGAACAACCTGTGATAAATGACAGCATTTCAACCACGATTAGCCGAAAAAGTCTGTTGATATCATTATCAGCAATAGTGGTGACTTTAGTGGTTCAATTACAAACTGATTCAATGATATTTGGTGCATTAAGCGGATTTATTATTTTCCGTTTTTCAGGGATTATTAAACATGAAGTGAGTAAAGACCTGTTCGACCAAGGTGTGCATATGATGGCCAACATTGGCTTTATTATGATTGCAGCAGCAGGTTTTGCCGCCGTGCTTAAGTCGACCGGGGAAGTCGGCACACTGGTGACGTCTCTAGGCGACATGATAGGTGACAACAAAGCAATAGCCGCATTATTGATGCTTATTGTTGGCTTATTGATTACCATGGGCATTGGCTCTTCGTTTTCAACCATTCCGATTATCGCCACCATTTATGTACCGTTAGCACTCAGTTTTGGTTTTTCTGTCGCGGCAACCATTGCCCTTGTCGGTACCGCAGCCGCGCTTGGTGACGCAGGTTCGCCAGCATCGGATTCAACGCTAGGTCCCACAGCAGGTCTTAATGCCGATGGGCAACATGATCATATTCGCGACAGCGTGATCCCAACGTTCATTCACTATAATATTCCACTGCTCGTTTTTGGTTGGATTGCTGCGATGGTGCTTTAACATTCAAGAGCCGCCTACGGCTTATCAAGATAGAAATAAAAACGGGAGCCTCAATAAAGGCTCCCGTTTTTATGGTCTCGCACATGATGTTAATCATACCGAACCTGGGTATCTACAATCCGTATAACGAATTATTTGGTACCAAATATCTTATCGCCCGCATCACCTAAACCTGGCAAGATATAACCTTTCTCGTTTAAGCAATCATCAATCGCTGCAGTGTAAAGTTCAATATCAGGGTGAGCTAGTTCAAGGGCTTTAATGCCTTCAGGCGCAGCAACCAAAACTAAAGCTCTAATTGAAGTACAACCACGTTTTTTCAGCAGGTCGATTGTCGCAATCATTGAACCGCCAGTGGCTAACATTGGGTCAACCACTAAAGCGATACGCTCGTCTACATTACTGACTATTTTTTCAAAATAAGGCACAGGCTGAAGTGTTTCTTCATCACGATAGATACCGACAACAGAAATACGTGCACTGGGAAGATGCTCAAGTACGCCATCCATCATGCCTAAACCCGCACGTAAAATAGGCACTACAGTCACTTTTTTACCTTTAAGTTGCTCAATATTGACCGGACCATTCCAACCATCAATTGTCACCGTTTCCGTTTCAAAATCAGCGGTGGCTTCATAGGTTAATAAACTGCCAACTTCTGTAGCAAGTTCACGAAATCGTTTGGTGCTGATATCCGCTTCACGCATCAAACCGACTTTATGACGAACCAGAGGATGCTTTACTTCAACGACTTTCATTTATTTCTCCTAGATTTCTGACTATTTCAGGCAAATTTGATAAATGTTAGACGATTTATCCTATCTATAAAACATAAAGTTTCAAAATTGCAGTAAATCGTGACCTAAACCAATAAAAATAGGTAATTCATCGTTTTATTTATAGGATAAAGTAAAAACATGACTTTCGACTCGGGACACAAACTGGTAGAATATCGGCGCATAAAATTCCATAAAACGATGTACCCTAGAGGATCCTCCGTGACCACTCCTACCCCCCTAAGTTACAAAGATGCCGGCGTTGATATCGATGCAGGTAATGCGTTAGTAAACAACATTAAATCAGCGGTAAAACGCACTCGTCGTCCAGAAGTTATGGGCAATTTAGGTGGTTTTGGCGCATTGTGCGAATTACCGACTAAATACAAACACCCAGTACTTGTTTCTGGCACTGATGGTGTTGGCACCAAATTAAGATTAGCCATTGATTATAAAAAGCATGACACCGTAGGCGTTGATTTAGTTGCTATGTGTGTCAACGACCTGATTGTTTCAGGTGCTGAACCGCTTTTCTTCCTAGATTACTATGCGACAGGTAAACTTGACGTTGCAACGGCGACCTCGGTTGTCAGTGGAATCGCAGAAGGTTGTTTCCAATCAGGTTGTGCATTAATCGGTGGCGAAACAGCTGAAATGCCCGGTATGTATGAAGGCGAAGATTACGATCTTGCCGGATTTTGTGTTGGTGTTGTTGAAAAAGCAGATATCATTGATGGTACAAAAGTAAAAGCGGGTGACTCACTCATCGCGCTTGGTTCAAGTGGTCCTCACTCAAACGGTTACTCGTTAATCCGTAAGGTATTAGAAGTCAGCAAAGCGGACCCGCAACAAGATCTTGCTGGTAAGCCGTTAATTGACCATTTACTTGAGCCGACAAAAATTTATGTTAAACCATTATTGAAACTGATTGAACAATCAGATATTCACGCAATGGCGCACATTACTGGTGGTGGATTCTGGGAAAATATCCCACGAGTACTTCCTGATGATTGTAAAGCTGTGGTAAAGGGTGACTCTTGGCAATGGCCAGTGGTGTTCGATTGGTTAATGACAAACGGCAATATTGCACAACATGAAATGTTCCTAACATTTAACTGTGGTGTAGGTATGGTTATTGCGCTGCCAACAGACAAAGTGGATGCCGCATTAGCATTATTAACCGCAGAAGGCGAAAATGCATGGTTGATAGGTGAAATTGCAACGCGTCAAGGCGACGAAGAGCAAGTGGAGATCATCTAATGACCCAAAGCTGTCGTGTTGTGGTATTGATTTCCGGTAAGGGCAGTAATCTTCAAGCTATCATTGATGGTTGTGACGATAACCTAAAGGCTGACGTTGTTGGTGTGATCAGTAACAAGCCGGATGCTTATGGATTAATTCGCGCTCATCAAAGCGAAATTGATACCAGTTGCGTTATTCCTTATATCAATGAAGTACGCAGCGATTACGATGCCCGTTTATTAAAAACAATAGAGAAATACCAACCAGATCTGATTATTCTTGCGGGTTTTATGCGTATTTTGACCGATGAGTTTGTTCGCCATTTCCTTGGGAAAATGATTAATGTTCATCCATCATTATTGCCTAAGTATACAGGATTACATACACATCAACGTGCTATCGATGCAGGCGACACTGAACATGGCGCTAGTGTGCATTTTGTTATCCCTGAACTCGATGCTGGACCGGTGATATTGCAAGCTAAAGTCCCTATTTACCCTGAAGATGATGCTGAAATATTAGCCAGGCGTGTTCATGAACAAGAACATGCTATTTATCCTCTGGTGGTAAAATGGTTTAGTTTAGGTCGTTTAGCGATGACTGATGGTAAAGCCTATTTGGATAACGAGTTAATTGGTGGATCGGGTTACGCGCCAGATTAATATCAATTAATCCGTGATTAAGCTTTTATATTGATTATAAAAAAACCTCGCCGATGAGCGAGGTTTTTTATACGATACACATTACCGATATTCAGTACTATCGTACCGGTAATGCCATGTCAGCAAACATTTCATCAATCAGTTGTTGATCTCGAAGCCCGACTGCTTTTTCAACCACGTCTCGGGTTAAATGCGGTGCAAAATGTCGCATAAAGTCATACATGTAGCTGCGTAAAAAACTACCACGTCTAAAGCCGATTTTAGTTGTACTATGAGCAAACAGATGACTTGCATCAATCGCCACTAAATCATTATCAACAGCAGGATCGATTGCCATAGAAGCAATCACCCCTACCCCAAGCCCTAAACGTACGTAAGTTTTAAGCACATCGGCACTGGTGGCACTAAATACCACTCGCGGATCGAGATCTGCACGTTTAAATGACTTTTCAATTTCAGACGATTTATCAAAACCAAAAACATAAGTCACCAATGGAAACTTGGCTAAATCTTCAATGCTAACTTTTGTTGATTGGGAAGCCAGCGGGTGATCACGAGTGACGACAATTGAGCGATTCCAATGATAACAAGGCAGCATAATTAAATCGGTATATAAATGCATAGCTTCTGTCGCAATTGCAAAGTCCGAATCACCTCTAGCGGCTTGCTCACTAATTTGTGAAGGTGTGCCTTGATGCATATGTAAATTCACTTTAGGATAGCGTTTGATGAATTCACCAATAATTTGCGGCAGAGCATATCGAGCCTGAGTGTCCGTAGTAGCAATATTCAATTCGCCCTGATTCGGTTTAGTATATTCTTCAGACACCTTTTTAATACTATCGACCTTGCCTAGTATATCATTAGCTATATCAATAACTTGCTGACCGGCTGGGGTTACATGAGTAAGGTGTTTACCACTACGACCAAATATTTGAATGCCCAATTCATCTTCTAACATTCTGACTTGCTTACTAATCCCAGGTTGTGAAGTATAGAGATTCTCAGCTGTTGATGACACATTTAGGTTGTGTTTCACAACCTCTGCAATATATCTAAGTTGCTGCAGTTTCATGGTTTTATCCTTGATTTAACCGTCACTCATCTGCAAAATATGCAAATAAGAACAAATCGATCGTTGTTTTACATAACAAGAACAATCGTTCAACTATAATAAAACGTTATATGATAAATGAAATGTAATACAAATAGGAATAACGAGCAAGTAAAATCACCTCTTAAATAATTCACTGAGCTTTTGATAAACATTGTGATTCATCTGTTTAATGATTTATCAACAAAACGACTTATTATTCAACGACAGCCGCGATAACATACGCTAAGATATAGAATCATTTTGATGATATTTTGTCAGGACTATTTATTCCAACATCAAAATAACTTTTAGTCATAGCTACTTGGCTATATTTACCATGTAATATGAAAGATAAAATGGAACGTTTATGTCCTTAATTTTGATATTAATTCTTATTGGAGCACTATTATTGCTGATTATCGGCTTTAGTATTGTCCAACAGCAAAAAGAGCGGGCAGAAGCCGAGCGTCGAATAGAAGTTTCTCGTCAGCGCGCCATCATAGATGAAACCGATACCGTCTTATCTAACACTGGCATGACACCATCTTCTAGCCATATCATGTTAGTGCTTTATCGCCGCATTCAAGATGCTTTAGAACAATCTATAGTCCATGCATCAGGCCAATTAAAATCTGATTATGAACGTCGTCTAGCCGACATCAAAATGCAAATAGCCTCAGTGTCTAATTCACCTAGCCAAGTCCCTGCGATTGAGAGCTTTCGTTTACCTGATAATGATAGACAAATTTTAGAATTAGTAAAAACACTAAAAAAACTTAAAGCCATTTTACGTGCGGAACATAATAAGGGAAAAGTTGATCCGTCTATTTTTGCAGAAGAAGAAATACGTATCGACAACCTTCAATTAAGAATAAATGTCGACTCTATGATTAGTAGGGCGCGTGCAGCTTGCTTTATGAAGCAATACGGTTCCAGTAAACAAATGGTCACGAAAGCCTTAAACACGCTACACATAATTAAAGCGCAAACGCCTAATGATCCTTTTATTGCTCGTAAAGTCGATGAAGCGAAACAACTACTGGATGAAATAATGGGCGCTCAAAAACGTAGTGAACCGAGTGCACCAAAACCGAAAAAAGAAGGTGATGATATTGATATGTTGTTTCAGCCGAAAAAGAAATGGTAAATATCTTTGTCGTCATCACAAAAAATAAAGCCTCGTAATGAGGCTTTATTTTTGCACGTAAATTCGATTCAAAATAAGTCTGCGCTACTTTTTAACCACACAAAAAAAACCCGCAGATACAAGGAATTAGCAAAATAATTTAGGTTCGTCAACAAGGTTGTCCACAGAATCTGTGGATAACATTAGTGGAATTAACGATTACTTATGATAACGTAATTACCATAAAACCAATAAGGCAAAGCAATTGCCAATCTGTATTTTTATTTTTATTAAGGTTAGTGTCACTCAACCTGTGTCACTCAACCTGTGTCACTCAACATGGAATGCATAATTAATATATGACATACCAGTTTGACCGCGTCAAGCCATTAGCATCAAAATCATCTCATTAAGCTGCCAATCGAACAAATATTAACTTATTAGCTCTATTTCTAAAAGACGCGACTACCCAGTAGATATTCCATTTTCGAGATCTAACGCAGCTCAGCCAGGCTACTGTATAAAATACCCTTGTCCTATGAGGGAATTCACCACAGCCCGCCAAAGCTGAAATCTGCCTGTAAAGAGTTACCCATTGCACTTCAACATGGGCTGACTGGTAAACAAATCAGTGAATGCACATCAAAGACCATTACATGGAAAAACTATCAGGCTGCTGAGTTGGGCTCTGACGGATTAAGATCAGAATAGTCGTGTCCTGATAGTGTTATTGTTATTGTTATTGTTAGTCGTGATGTGAGTGATAGCTCAATACAGCGCCATCATTTCCATAAACACGTTCTATCAGTCATAAAACAAAAAGCAAATTATGATCTGCGCTACAATTGTTCGTGGTGCCATTATTTATATGGACCTTAACCTTGTAACACTTGCCATAAACCGAGATACTGGTTAAAAATAATAATATTAGCTGTTAAAAATTTATGCTTAAAAAAATTACCTTGATAAAACTTCTCCCATTGTGCCTACTCTTCCTTCTCAGTGCATGCGGCCAATCAAATGAGCTAGGCGAACCTCAACTCACACCAGAACAGGTCTCATTAGGTTTCTTCGAAGCTATTTATGTTGATCGTGATGTTGATAAAGCTAAAAAGTTTGTCTCTGCAGATATCTGGGATGTGATTGACCATTACCATATTGCGTCGGCAGTACAACGGAATGTATTAGGTTTATCCATGAAGCAAGTCACAATGTCTATTGATGAAATTGATATCGATTTCTTCCGCAAATTTACCGACGACGTTACCGTAATAGTTAAGATGCAAGGACTAAAAGGTGGCCAAAAATGGATTGACGATCGCACCATTCGTCTCCATAAAAAAGGTAATACTTGGATTATTGTTGAAATATTACCTGAAAAGGGTCGCATTGAAGGTTAATGTTGGAGCGTACTGAGTCGCACATATTGACGACTTTGGTTGAGTGGAGCCATCATCACTCTGTACTGACAATAAAACGCTATGTATTCTTGCTAAAAATTATTGATCCACATTATTGATAGAAACAAACAATGAAAAATAACCAATAAAAAATAGCAGCCTAGGCTGCTATTTTTAGTTTCTGTGTCGAAGTATTTAATGCGAGAACTAAATAGCCTTAGCATTAAGATGCTCATTCAATGGTCTTATTCTTCGTCAGAAGGCAAAGACTCTAACACGTCATCTTTCACTTGATAGTAAGCGTTTTCGTATTCATGAACTTCCATAATCACTCCAATCTTTTAAGTCTTTTTGTAGGTGTAGGCATGTCTTTTTATATACAAAAACACGATGTTGAATCCTAAAAACTGACGACATCTTGTTAATGCTGGGCGGGGATGACATTTACCTTACAGAGAGAAGAGTAACAATCACTTTCTTCTTGGAACGAGTATATCAATAGTCAGATCACATTTAAACCGCAATTACGAAAAACTTTCAGTTCTGTTGTGCGAATAGTCTACATAACACCACGAAATGAAGGAAACACTCACTTTTATGAAAGTTTTTCAAGAAAGTGAACATTAAAAAGGGGGAGATGTCTTGAACTATTGCAGCAATTGCCGACTCTTGTTTTGATAGGATTATGATTCACATCCATTGCATTAGTTGTTTAAGTAAATAGAAATACTCAATTTTTTATGTTTCTGGCATATTTTTAAAATCATGGTTATTCCTTAAGAGATAGGTAACAAAAAAAGTGGAATGCTTGTGTTGATCCTAAAATACGAGTTTCAGGAACAACTATCTTGAAAAACACCGCTAAGTGTTCAACATTATGTTGGCCAACAACAGTATCTAGACAGGAATAGTTGTCCAGAACAATTCTTCCTACAATCATATTAGTTAAGTTCAGGATAATATACGGTTATCAAATAGCTTGTTGCCTTACTCTGTGTGTTGCATCGACTCGCTATTGACGTGGGGAAAAGCCTTGTTGTCAAAAACGGGTATGTTTGATATTGCCGACTTGAAATAATCCCGTTTTATCGATTTATCCCATCGCTTATCCAGAGCTGAGGATAGTTACCCAGAAAGCGCCCTATGCCGACTAAGTACTAAATAATTTATCAATTTAGGATAAGCAATAAAAAAAACCGACATCAGCTGAGTGATCTCGGTTGTATTTATGCCGTCATGCGGAAGATCAATTTATCAGATTACACTTGATTGATATAATTCAACACACGCTTTTCTGAAATGGGATAAGCGGTGCCTAACACTTGTGCAAAACATGATACCCGATACTCTTCTATCATCCAGCGAGCTTCAATCAAGGCTTCAGGAACGGGTTGTGAGCGTGGCACTTTGGCCGATTGGGCCGTTAATGCCTGTTGTACTTTAGCAATGCTGTGCATGTGTAAGCGATCTCGCGCGGGGTCAACTGGCAGCTTTTCTAGTCTATTTTCAATAGCTTTCAGATAACGGCCCACATCAGTTAACCGTTGCCAGCCACAGTCGTCCACAAAGCCTTTATAAACGAGGCTATCAAGTTGAGTTTGAATATCGCTCATCGCAAACGCGATATCCAAGCTAATTTTACCTTTCAAACGTTTTTTAATACGTTGATAAATCGTCAAAATTTGCTCTACATTTAGCGCAATAGACTCTGCAGTCGGGTTAAGCTCTTGGCGGACCCAATCTTTTGCTTGTTCAAACTGCTGCTCGTTGCGAATGTCGAGTTGTTTTTGATCTAACAACTGCTGTACAGCAGCATTAATAATATCTTCAATTAATATCTGCACTTGCCCAAACGGATTAAAGTACATCGCCAGCTTGGCCTTATTAGGCAATGCTTGTTGCAAGTGCTTCACTGGCGAAGGGATATTAATCAATAATAATCGGCGCAGTCCGACTCGATGATGGCGTTTAGCTTCATGTTCATCATCAAATAACTTAATCGACACATCGGTTTTATTATCCATTAATGCCGGATACGCTTTGACTTCGTAATTACCTTTTCGCTGTTGATATTGAACCGGTAAATCGCCAAATGACCATGTTGTTATCGCATGTTGCTCGATGCCTTTATCTGCCACTTTACGGATCGCTTTGGCCACAACGCCTTGTAACTGACCTTTCAACGCTTCTAAATCACGTCCTTGAGCGACTAAACGACCTTGATCGTCTTCAATTTTAAAGTTTATTTTAAGGTGTTCTGCCAATTGAGTTAACTCAAAATCATCTGCAGAAATTCTGACACCGCTCATGCGCAGTAATTGTTTACACATGGTATCAAGCATCGATAACTCAAACGGTTTCATTGCTTGATAACATGCCCGGGCATAGTCCGGAGCGGGAACAAAGTTACGCCGCAGATTTTTAGGCAGTGACTTAATCAATGCAATCAGCTTTTCTTCTCGTAATCCTGGAACGAGCCAATCAAAATCACTGTCATCAATTTGATTAATCAGTGCGACAGGAATATGCACAGATACACCATCATCAACACTCGCCGGCTCAAAATGATAACTGACAGTTAAGGCTAAATTACCTTTATGCCATATTTCTGGGAAGTCGAGTGCAGATATATGGTCGGCACTTCGCTGCATTAATAAAGATTGGCTGTAATCAAGTAAGTCAGGTGTTTGTTGACGTGCTGTTTTCCACCAAGCAAAAAATAGCGGCGCGTTATAAATGCCTGGCGGGATCAAGGGTTCATAAAAATCCACCAGCACTTGTTCGTCGACTAAAATATCTCTACGACGAGACTTGTGCTCTAACGCTTCTATGTCATTCAATAGCTTTTGATTATTAACAAAAAAGGCTTCTTTCGTTTGTAACTGCCCTTCTGCTAATGCACTGTGAATAAAGATTTCTCGGGCTTCTATCGGGTCAATAGGGCCATATTGTACTCGACGTCTGTTGACTATCATCAAGCCATACAGTATTTGATTTTCGAGTGCGATCACACTGGCCGCTTTCGCTTCAAAATGGGGCTCGAGATACTGCTTTTTCACTAAATGAGACGCGAGTGATTCTAACCATTCTGGATCAATTTTGGCGCAGCAACGGGCAAACAAACGCGAGGTTTCCGTGAGCTCGGCGGCCATAATCCACTTAGGACCTTTTTTGGCTAATGGCGAGCCGGGGAAAACGAAAAATTTACGGTTACGGGCCCCTAAATACTCATTATTTTCACCTTTAAAACCAACATGGCTTAACAATCCTGATAATAATGCTCTATGTAATTGCTCGTAACTGGGCGCGCTGGCATTAATACGCCATTTCAATTCATGTACTGCTTGTTTTACTTGGGTATACAGATCTTGCCATTCACGTACGCGTAAATACGCGAGATATTCATCACGGCATTGTTTTCTGAACTGACTGGCTGACAACTCATTTTTTTGATCTTTAACGTGATCCCATAACTTCACCCAACTTGCAAAATCAGAGTCTTTATCGGCATAACGCCGATGGCACTCGTCTGCCGCTTGTTTCTTCTCTGTGGGGCGTTCTCGCGGATCTTGGATCGACAAACCGGTAGTAATCACTAATGCTTCGTGTAAACATCCCAATTTATTGGCTTCAATGACCATTCGAGCCAAACGCGGATCGAGGGGGATTTTGGCTAAGTCTTTGCCTAATGGCGTTAAGACTAAGTCATCCCCAGATTTTTTAACCGCTTGTAACTCTTCAAGCAATAAAAAACCGTCTCGAATGTGTTTTTGATCCGGTGGCTGAATAAATGGAAATCCGCCAATATCCCCCAACCCAATCGACAACATATGTAAAATGACCGAGGCAAGATTGGTACGCAAAATTTCAGGATCGGTAAATTCGGGGCGCTGAATAAAATCCATTTCATCGTAAAGTCGAATACAAATACCAGGTCCGACACGGCCACAACGTCCTTGACGCTGATTTGCACTGGCTTGTGAAATGGGTTCTATCGGTAGACGTTGCACTTTAGTACGGTAACTATAACGGCTAATGCGAGCGGTACCGGGATCGATAACATAGCGGATCCCCGGCACGGTTAATGAGGTTTCGGCAACGTTGGTGGCTAATACGATACGGCGGCCAATATGGCTTTTAAAGACTTTAGACTGTTCACCGTAAGAAAGACGAGCGTACAAAGGTAAAACTTCAGTATCGCGATATTGTTGTTTATTGAGTAAATCAGCAGTATCACGAATTTCACGTTCACCATTCATAAATATCAAGATGTCGCCAGGTCCTGCTGCCATTAACTCATCAACGGCACTAAAAATCCCATCACTGACATCTAAATCAACATCGGTATCACGTACTAATGGACGATAACGCGTTTCAACTTCAAAGGTACGTCCAGACACTTCAATAACTGGGGCATTGTTAAAATGTTTTGAAAAACGGTCTACATCGATGGTAGCGGAAGTAATAATGACTTTTAAGTCTGGACGTTTTTTTAATACCTGCTTCAGATACCCCAAAATAAAATCAATGTTTAAGCTTCGTTCATGCGCTTCATCAATAATAATCGCATCGTACTGGTTTAGAAATCGGTCCGAGGTGAGTTCCGCAAGCAAAATACCGTCGGTCATCAGTTTGATATAACTCTTGTCACTCATGGCATCGGCAAAACGAACTTTAAAGCCAACGACATCGCCTAATGGGCTATTAAGTTCTTCAGCAATACGGTTCGCGACACTTCGTGCAGCAAGACGACGTGGTTGAGTATGGCCAATTAAGCCTCGAGTCCCTAAGCCCAGTTCAAGACAGATTTTAGGTAACTGAGTGGTTTTACCTGACCCAGTCTCCCCCGCCACAATCACCACTTGGTTATTGGCAATGGCAGAAGCAATATCATCTCGTTTTTGTGAAACCGGCAGCTCATCGGGATAATCAATAACCGGTCTAGACTGTAAGCGCTGTTGCGCTTTTGCGAAGGCTTGCTGCGCGGCTTCAGTCAACTGCACTAACGTTTGGGATTTTTTTTCAGACTCGGGTTCTTTATTGACTCGATACAAACGACGACGAATTTTAGCCGCGTCGGTTTGATAACAAAGATTGAGATACGCCTTAGATAGCGGGTGAAGGTCCGAATTCAAATCTGATTCCCTTGCTTACATCAAAAAAAGCGATCCTAGCAAGGAAAACAGCAGAATGGTATTGATTTTAACAATTGTTAGACTGGAGATAAGTAACACTGTTGCATATAAATATTCATCGCCTTAAGCACATTGGTCCGATTAATGGTACCAATGACTTTCCCCGCGCTCAATACAGGGTAAATCTTGGGTTTAGGCCCTAACATTTGTTCGGCTAATGCCAATATGCTTTCATCGGGCGTAACCGACAATACAGGGCTTTTCATGCAGTCTTGTACTGTGCTGGTCATGTCACAGTGATAGCTACTTTTTAACATCACAGATAAACAATCTTGTTGAGACAAAAAGCCCACTAATAGCCCAGTATTATCAATAACAGGCGCACCATTTTTCTTACTATCAAGTAGTTTTTCTACTGCAATAGCCAGTGACATATCCGCAGTTAATAATACTGGATGCCTGTCCATATAATCTTTAATTTTTATTGAATCCATATAACCCCCTAAATGCACGCTAATTGACTACGTGCATAATAAATCTCGTCAATCAATTCATATTGAATCAACATTCAAGTACTGACTTGATTAAGTTTAGTCAATAATGGTCCAGTGGATAGAAAATAAAACCGATTGTATTAATCGGTACTTATTATCACAGCTAGAACTTACTTGTCACGCCAGATCATAATTGTTGCAGCTTGGCCTTTGCTTCGAGTTGCACGATACATACCTTCGGTATTAAATGGCGTAGCGATATTGCCACGCTGATCAATTGCTATCACGCCTCCAGTTCCACCAGCCGATATTAAGCGTTGATTAATGACTTCATCAGCCGCTTGAATAATCGATACTTGTTGGTATTTAACTTTAGCGCATATGTCACCCGCCACCTGATAACGGATAAAATACTCACCGTGCCCTGTTGCAGATACCGCACAGACGCCATTTTCAGCATAGGTTCCGGCGCCAATGACCGGAGAATCACCAATACGGCCAAAACGTTTTGCTGTCATGCCGCCGGTTGATGTCCCAGCAGCAAGGTTACCTTGCTTATCAAGTGCTACTGCACCCACTGTGCCATATTTATAATTGGCACTTAACTGTTCTACTGACGCCTGATAATCGCCACCGTTATTTTGCTCGGCTTCAATGATACTCGCTTTAGCATCAAGCAACTGTGAATAACGATGTGGGGTATCAAAATGACTGTTAGGCACTAAACTAAATTGTTGTGTTAATGCAAATTCTTCAGCCCCTTGTCCATAAAGCATTACATGAGGTGATTTTTCCATCACCTTTCTCGCTAAATCAATCGGGTTTTTAATATGTTTAACCCCAGCAACCGCACCAGCGTTCATAGTGTTACCGTCCATGACTGAGGCATCAAGCTCATGGCCACCATCAAAGGTATAAACAGCACCAACCCCAGCATTAAACAATGAACTATTTTCTAACACATTTATCGCAGCTTGCACCGCATCGAGGCTGTCGCCGCCTTTATCTAACACTTTATATCCAGCATCAACTGCCTGCTTAAGTTTGTTGCGAATGGCTTTCTCTTGCTCAGGGCTTAGACTGGCTGCTGAAATAGTGCCGGCGCCACCATGGATTGCAATAGCAAAAGGTTTATCATCTTTCGCAAAACTGGTATTGGACGTTAAGCTTAAACATAGCGCAATCGTTAAATATAATTTATTCATGTTAGAAAAATCCTTGAAGGTGGTTTATCTTTGTAACCATTTCTGCTTGTAATTTCAATCATATCCTTGCGACTTTTATACTTTGTAGCGACAATGGTCATCATCATAAATTTTGGGGAAGTTAGCTTAACTTGTCGACAAAACGCCTTAAAATTAGCCAATTCCTATTACTTTCGTTGACCTTACTGATGTCAGGCTTTGTGCTGGCCGACGAAAATTGGTTAACAATTAACGTTACCGGCGTGCCGAAAAAAATTGAAAAGAACATTGTTGCTCATTTAGGCACCTTGCCAGATAACGATGTTCAGCGGCGTGCATTTTTATTTACCGTTGACGATAACACCCATAATGCGCTTGAATCCATGGGCTACTACCATGCAATTTTAGATATTGATGTTAAAGAGAATGATAAAGGCCCTTGGGAGTTAAGCCTCAATATAACCCCAGGAGAACCGGTCATTATTCAATGGGTGGATATTCATTTTCAAGGTGACATGCTCCAAGATAATACCTTTTCACTCTGGCTAAACAGTCTAAAAATTAAGCCTGGTGATACCTTAAACCACGGTGTCTATGATTCGATAAAATCACAGTTAATCACGTTAGCGCTGGCAAGAGGATATTTTGATGGTCAATACACCAAATCAGAAATCAACATTAATCGTGACTTAAATACCGCCCAAATTAACCTACAGTTTAATTCTGGTAAGCGCTATTTATTTGGTGATGTTCACTTTGAAGGCAGTACTCTCAATGATGACATTGTTGAATCATTAATTCCTTTTGATGCTGATGTGCCTTACGCCACACAGCTATTAACTGAGTTTAATCGCAATTTATTAAACACAGGTTACTTCAGTAACATTAAAGTATTACCACAATTAGATAAAATTGATACGGGGGTAGTGCCCATTAACGTTCAGTTAAGTCCACGCCCTAGTCATCTTATTGGAGTAGGTTTAGGTGCTGATATCGGTAACAGTACTGAAAACAGTGTCGATCCTCGCGTGCGAGTCACTTGGCGCACGCCGCAAATAAATCGCTATGGCCATAATCAAGAAACCAGTGCAGAGTGGTCTCCTGAACGACCTAAAATTTTGACGACTTATACTATTCCATTAACCCACCCTTTGGATGATCAACTAAAAATAAAACTAGGAATATTACGTGACACATATGGTGTCACCCAAGATTATGACGCTGAAAAACGTCAATTTAACAATACCGGTCAACTAGAGTCTAGAAAGTACTTAGTTGGATTAACCCGTCAACGGCGCTCTAAAAGCAATTGGTTACATGGTTATTCAGTTGAGTCTATTAGAGAATTCTATAATCAACTCGATACAGATTTCGACCCACGTTTTTATTTATTGGGTTACAACCTCACAAAAACCGTTCGTGGTGATAATAGCCTCGATCCCAAGTCAGGTTATCGTCAAACTTATAGCCTTGAGTACGCTGATCCTTCCTTAGGCTCCACCATTCGGCTTGGCCGTTTACAAGCCAGATTTAAATGGGTTGATACTCTATTTGATAAGCACAGGTTTGTCGCCAGAATGGACTTAGCGGCCAATATTGTTGATAAACATGATATTAACAATATTCCACCATCGTTACGTTATTTCGCCGGTGGAGACCAAAGTATACGGGGTTACAGTTATCAAGAATTAGGGCCTTATATTGACTATACCAACAGCGAAGGAGGCTTATCTCGACAGGTCGTCGGCGGACGCTATTTAGCCATTGGTAGCGTAGAATATCAATACTATCTTACTCCAACCTGGCGTGTCGCCACCTTTGTCGATGCTGGCAATGCTTTTGATACTCAGCAATTTGAACCCGTGGTATCTGTTGGCGGTGGGGTGCACTGGATATCACCCATTGGTCCAATTAGAATGGACTTAGGTTTTGGCTTAAAAGAAACCGAGACGGTCGCACGTTCATATCGTTTCCATTTAACCATGGGAACAGATTTATGATAGATAAACATACTGAGCAAAGTCTTTTGCAAAATAATGAGCAAAATAATGAGCAAAATACTCAATCAGAGGAATCACTCAAGCCAAGTCATAAAAAAGTAAACAGATCAACCAGCCTATCGGCAAGAATTTGGCGCAGTGTTAAGCTTTATACCCGAATACTCATCTATGTCCCTTTGGTGTTATTGATGCTGTTTGCCATCATTATCGGCACCCCATTTGGCAGTAGAATGGGAGTCATACTAGTCAATCAATTTGTCAGCGATGTTGACGTTGAGTATGCCTCTGGCACCTTAAATGGTGAACTCACTTTGCATCACGTGTCATGGTCAATGCCAGGGATCAGTGTCAATGCAGAAAATTTAACATTAGGATGGCTGCCTACCTGTTTGATTAACAGACAAATTTGTGTGACAAATCTCGTTGCATCGAGCATTGATGTAAACATTGTCAGCGATAAAATTCCAGTATCTACAAACGCTAATGAAACAGGTGATATCGAAGACCCTTTTACCGAGCTTGAATTACCCTTTGACATTAGCCTTAGCCACGCCCAATTGGCACACGTTACTGTTGATGTGAATAACATGACATTTTATGCCGATAATTTAACCACTCAAGCCATCTGGAATAGCACAGGGCTTGTGGTTGAATCACTCACAAGCCAAGGGCTAATCGTCAATATTCCTGATACAACATCAGCAAGCCAAACCAATCATCAAGCAGAGAACAAAGCGACTAATCAAACTGCTGACGCCAAAGCAGTTTCATGGCCACTGGCTAATTTGCCACAAGTATTTATGCCTTTTCCTGTCAATGTTAGGCAATTTAATGCCACTGAAAGTCAGCTCATTATCGGTAAACGTGCTGACCATTTTAGCCATATCGCGTTAGCCGCCAGTTTTCGTCAATTTCAACTTGGAATAACCCAACTGGATATTCAACACAATGATGGTGATGTGAGTGTTATGGGGGAAATAGCTTTACTCGACCATTATCCACTCACATTAAAGCTCGTTGCCAATGTGGATAATCTACCTGAATTGCCGGGGCTTAAACAACAACAACTCCAGCTGGATCTCACCCAAGACTTAAGTCGGTTAAATATCAACGCTATTGCTAAGGGCGATACTCATTTTAATCTTGCCGCTGAAATGAATCTCACCACAGCAGCGCTTGATTACCAAGTAACGCTTACCGACGCCGCATTACAGTGGCCGCTAAAAAATCCGCAGTACACCAGCAATATTAGCCGTTTTACCAGTCAAGGTAATATTAAAGACCAAGTGGCGCAGTTTGAAGGGCAACTGACCACGCCTTACCACCCTGCTTTGGCTATTATTGCAGATGTCGTTAATCGTAAGCAAAAACTGACCATTAATAAACTTAATATCCAATCCGTTGCTGGCAATATAGATCTGACAGGACAGCTGTCATATCGAGATAAAATAACATGGCAAGCCAATGTGCTTACCGACGCTATTCAATTGCAATACATTGATTATATTAATCAGCAAACCTCCATCAAAAGTAAATTCGGTGGCCGTTTTAACAGCAGTGGCACCATCGCTGATAAACAATGGAAAGTGGCAGTCCAAGATGCGAACTTAACAGGATATTTAAATGGTTATCCATTGAATTTACAAGGTGATATTTCATTAAATCAAGAGCTTGCTATTAATGCGACCAATCTTCAAGCAAATGCACTGGGGGCTCAGTTAGTCATCAATGGCCAAGCCAACAAAGCTTGGAACATCGCTGCCGAACTTAGCGTGCCCGATGTTAGCCAATGGCTAAAAGGTGGCCGCGGTAATATCTTTGCCAAAGTTGATGTAACCGGCAATAGTGCAGACCCAATAGTTGATATTAATGCAAAGATCAGCCAATTCAGTTACCAAGGCAGTAAAATAGACAGCCTTGATTTACGCGCCAATTACCACCCCTATGCACAGCACAAGTATTGGATTGAACTGCATAATACTAATCTCGTATGGGACAGCTATAAACTGACGGATATCGCATTCTTCAGTGAAGGCAATCAACATCAACAACAAAGTAAGCTCAATACTCAAGGTGATGTGGTCATCAACACTCAAATGACCAGTAGTAGCAATATCGATAAACAACAGTTCAATGCCAAATTAACAGAATTCAGGATCAGTAATGCTCTTGGACAATGGCAACAAGATAAACAAATTACTGCCAGTTGGGATCAACTTAATCATCGTGGCAGCGTGGGCCGTTTTTGCTTAGTGCATCCCCACAATAAATTATGTTTAATCAATGATGTTAATTTGGGTCACACTGGCCAAGCCAATATGACATTTACCGGTAACCCAGGTAAATCATTAGCACCGATGTTGTCTAAAAAAATTACCTGGCACGGTGAAGCGGCATTAACCACTCAAGTTAATTGGGCTAAAGGTAAAAAGCCCACTGCCAATGTTCAGTTTACGCTCTTGCCAGGTAACATTAAGCTTAGCCGTACCAAAAATAATACCATTAGCATCGACTACCAGCAGTTATTATTACAAGCCTCTCTCGATGAAAAACAAATTATTACTTCATTAAGTTTTGATTCGTCCGGCATCGCCAGTTGGCAAAGTCAATTGAGTGTCAACATCACTCCTGATCGCACCATACAAGGTACGATCAATGTTAATGAACTGAATCTGGCTCCTTTTGGAGAGTTCTTCCCTAGGATCGAAACCTTAGAAGGCATTTTATCCAGTCGATTAAGCTTATCCGGCACCCTTATGGATCCTAGTGTATCGGGTAATATTAAACTCAACGACGGTGCATTTTCCTTATCAACCAATCCAACATTGATCGATAAAATCTACTTGTCACTGGCACTAGAAGGCCAACAAGGGCAACTCAATGGCCAATGGCATATGGGTGACGGACAAGTGAGCGCTCAAGGGACCCTCGATTGGCCACAAGGAAAATTTAGTGGTGATATTGATATAAAAGGCACTAATTTAGCTGTTATTCAACCACCTATAGCAATCTTAAATGTCTCTCCAGATATTAATATCACCTTTGATGAGCAACTGTTTGCGATAAAAGGCAACGTCAACGTGCCATCAGGACAAATAAAAATCTCTCAATTAGCAGAAGGAGGCGTTGCAGTATCAAACGATGTGGTATTCAACGATTCCGTTTCTGAAAAAATGGTTAGAACCAGTCCTTACGCCGTTACGGCCGATTTAAATATCAGTGTGGGTAAAAACCTTACCATCGATGGTATGGGTCTTAAGGGGAAGCTAGGAGGTGATCTTGTACTACAGCAGCAAGCTTTTAAGCCTCCCATGCTATTTGGTGATATCAAAGTCAATAAAGGTACCTATAAGTTTATGGGACAAACCTTAAGTATTGATACCGGTGAAGTCCAATTTGTTGGTCCGACAGCATTGCCAAACCTGAATATAGAAGCAACAAGAGACATTAAAGACAGCAATATAACCGCAGGAGTTCGAGTCACTGGCACACCAATGCGTCCAGTTGTCACCTTATTCTCTAACCCCGCGAAAGAGCAAGCTGAGGTGTTATCTTATATTTTGACGGGTAAAGGCTTTACCAGTACAACCAACCAACAAAGCAACTCATTAATGATGGGTGCTGCACTCAGTTTAGGCTCTCAATTTGATGGTGGAGCAATGAATAGCATTGGCAGTACTGCTACGGGGCTGGTTGAAAAATTTGGTTTTTCCAACGTACAACTTGATACCAACGATGATGGTAAAGTGGCCGTGAGTGGTTATGTTGGCGAAGACTTAATGATTAAGTATGGTGTGGGAGTATTTAACCCCGGTTATGAAATGACCGTGCGATATTATTTATTTTCACAATTGTATTTAGAAAGTGTCTCGAGTACCTTAAGTCAATCATTGGATATCTACTATAGTTTCGAAATCGATTAGCGTTTAGCGTAATTATAGAATTTAGCGATAAAATTCAGTCACAAAAAAAGCGCCCTTAGGCGCTTTTTTTCAACTCAGCAATTAAACAAACATGAAGTCGATATGTTCAATCAATTGTTTGAATGCATGACGTTGAATAGCTTTTACACGAACGCTAACTTCTTTACCGTCTATAGAGATGGTTAAATCAGTTGTATAAAAGTCATCATTTGATTGAATATTAATGATGTCTTTGTGTGCAAACTTGATTGATATAGGCTCTTTACCTGGACCATAGATTACTGCAGGAACTTGATCTGCATGACGTAGGCGGCGGCTCGAACCTTTCCCGATTTCTGTGCGGGTTTCTGCATTGATTGTGTAAGACATTAGTCACTCACTTAATAATTAATAAAGTATGAAGGCGTCACCATTTTCGACCAACGATGACTCAAATAAAGCGCGCAGATGTTACCACAGTCACCAACAGCCCACAAGCAGATATATTAACCCCAATGCCTCACGGGGCCACAATCAACATGTACAAATCCATCGCGAGGGTAAAACCCCACCCCACCTAACTTTAGAGAAAGCGCAGCATCTCGTAAATGTTTAGTCGACACACCGGGTAAAGCAATATCCATCGCCATCCCTTTCATGTGGAAACTTTTCTTAGCAACACCGTTACTTCGCGATGCGAGCATTTGATTTGTTTTGGGTGAGCGATAAGCCGAGATAACATTAATTTCATCATGATTATCTAATGTAGTCTGTAATTTATACAAATATTCAAATAATCTTTTATCAATCGGCGCGGCGATATTTTGGCGGTGATCACGTAATACTTGATTAAATTCAATCAGTGTCTCAGATTGATATTGGCCATCAACCCAAAAACTCCCCTGACTTCTTTCACCGGTATGAAGGTTATAAAAACGTAAATCTTTAACACCATGAGTTGAACGACTTGCTTGAGCGGTATTAGGTAACAGAGTTACCACTGCGGCGCCGCTTAAGCCTAATAATAACTGCCGACGAGTTAGGCACTCTACTGTCATTTACACACCACTATAATCTACATCTTCGGGAGTTAACCATGTTATGGAACACAGTTTATGTCTAATTAATTTCTCTATAATTTAATACTGAGAATTGAACACTGAGAATTGTTGGTTTTTTGCCCAACTGATGAGTAAATTAAACATTAATGACAATAATTGCAAGTCTGGTCATTTTATCTTGCACAGTAAATGTGCAAATAAAGACTAATCTGTGAGATAGGTCAATGCCTTAGCATAGTGATTAACTTTACTTCATTATTACTGCGTGATCACTTTATCGGTAAAAATTGCATGTTGGCCAATCAAACTCACAACGTCAACGGAATCGACATCATAAATATCATCCCGATACTGAGCCACATGTTCATCATCAACCCAAGCTCGCCAGTAAACCAAATGCACAGGTAAAGTAGCAGATAGCGCAAACCACTGAGTTTTATCGTAATTTAATTGCATTCGGTTCCAAATGCGCTTATCAATGATCAAATATCGTGCAAACCAATCCGCTAACAGTTGTACTTTTTCAATCCGCACACACCCCGATGACAAAGCCCGTTGAGATTGGCGATATAATTCAGGATTAGGCGTGTCATGTAGATATACATCTAGATCGTTCTTAAAATGGAATTTATATCGCCCTAGCGAATTAAATGTCCCCGGGCGTTGAACAACCCGATAAGGAAACCGCCCTACGGCAGCCTCCTGCCATTGCTGTGCACTTTTCTCAACTAGGTGACCTTCATAATCAAACACATCAAACTTTTTTTTAGCTAAATAATGGCCGTCTTTATGAATTAGAGGCAACACATCTTTGCGTAATATCTGTCTCGGTACTGTCCAAGTGGGATTAAGTACGATATTTGAAATATTACCCTGCATGACTGGTGTTTGCCTATACGACTTACCCACAATCACTTTCGATTGCAGTACCACTTGATTATCTTCTACTAACACCATGTTGAAAGCGGGAATATTGATCAATAAATATGGTTGAGATAATCGGCTTGAATAAGCGGTTTTTTCCACAAAACTTTTTGCCAATAAGTGGCCGCGCGCTAATGGTGTTTGATTTAACCAAAATAACGTTTTTGGCCCGATAACTGAATCAGGTGTTAAGCCGTGACGGGCTTGAAATCGTTTAACGCTTTGCGCTAGGTCTTCTTTATAGACCACTTCATCCGCAGCATACTCAATAGCGTCGCCTAACAACCATAACCGTTGACGAATCAGTTTAATGCTTTGATGACCATCACCTAGGCGTAACAAACCACCAGGTTCAATAGCTGGCCATGATTGTGTTTGCGATAACCATATAAGTTTACGAAGGTAATTAACAACCCAAAGATAATCATCGACTTCAGGCTCTAAACTAATATTCTTCTCAACAATACTGGCCCCTGAGTTGAGCTTATCAAAAGATAACGGCACATTTTTTTGACGCCAAAAATCAGCGACAGATAACTGAATAATATCGACAGACTCTAGTTGCTCAGATATTGTACCCGCTTGTAGCGTTGTTAAATACTGTTCACGCTCTAATGTCGGTTCTGCAAGATACTGAAGTAAAAGGTTTTGTGTTAAGTTATCAAATTGACTTCGTGCATTCGCCGACAAAAACAGCGAAATAAATAACAGTAGCCATGCTACGCACTTATATCCCCTCACAAAGCCTAAACCACTGTTCATGTTCTTCCCCATCACACTTTTATCTCTACGCTAAGGCATACTCTTATCGCAATCAGCCTATTAATAAAGTTTAAAAATCGATATAACGGACACCGACTATTACTCAATATGGTTTCTTAATCCCATGAATAATGAAAACAACCCTTGTTAACACTCATGGGCACATTTGCAAATGACCATGAGGTGTTAGCCAAACCCGTTAACGATATTACTGCATATAAACAGCATAACGTAATGACTGAGCATACTCTTAAACCACTATTCCAGTATGGCAAATGTTGAGCAGGATTGAATAACAGATACATCTGAGCAACAAAACTTAATACCAAAGCGTTACCTTAGTGTACATATATCAAGCAACATTATAAAAAATAACCAATTAGCATGCGGTTATCATCAAGTTGCTATGAAGGTTAATCCTGAGTTGTTATAAGGGACGTTAGCGTGTACTTAAGCCAGCATTAAGATAATAACTGTGAGACTCTTATGAATAAAAAACAACTCATTCAATCAATGGCAATACAATTGGCCATCCCACAAAACCAAGTTAAGCCGCAATTAGAGCAAATTTTAGCGGTGATTCATCAAGGGCTTACTGAAGGCGAGAAGATTTACATTCCCCAATTTGGCACATTCGAACTGCGTTTTTATTTACCCAAATTAGGGCGTAATCCACAAACAGGTGAAACAATAGACATTGACGGATTTAATCAACCTAGCTTTAAAGCATCACCGGCTTTAAAAACCTTAATCAACACTTAACCGTTAAATCAAGGTGCTAGAGACTATAACTGCAGCAGTAGCGGGAAGACGGTTGAATGCTGGGCTTACTGAAGCCAACGTTAGACATTCAGAGCCTAAGTACTAGAGTACTTAGCAGCTAGAGACTATAACTGCAGCATTCAGACCTCACCCGCTCTTATAGCCGCGTAGCGAACTAGCAGGACGAAGTCCGTTCTAGTACCTAGGCTTGTTCGCTTTTATCACTCTCACCGTTTCTAACGTTTATTACCATTACAACCAAATTTCAGACATAAAAAAGCCCCAACTAATGTTGAGGCTTTTTTACACCACTCTCTATTGCTAGAGATTATAATGGTACCCGAGGCCAGACTTGAACTGGCACGCTTATTCAGCGAGGGATTTTAAATCCCTTGTGTCTACCGATTCCACCACTCGGGCAAACTTAGTGTGCTTTGATAGAAAAACATCAACTCACTTAATTTGTTTTACATAAGATAAACTGAGCGGATTTCGCCTCCCGCTTAACTTGAAGCACACTTTACTGATTTTTTTTGGCCAAGCAACTAAAACATTGATCACATCGAACTGAACGCTTCAAAAAACGCCAATCCGATGTAAAATCCAACAAAACAAAGTGTTTAGCACAGACATCTGATTAGTTGGCTCTCACTGGGGTTAAGCCCTTGCTACGATTAGTCACGGCTTCTTCAATCTCAAAGCCTGCTTCGCTCCACACTTGTGCTTCATCAACATTAAATGATTCTTTAGCCCAAATGGTTGCGGTGTCTAAATTGAAGTTAGCTTTTATCCAACCATCAGATTCAGCAGGTCCAAAGCCCCTTACACGCCAGTTTTGCGCTTGGGTCGAATCAAAGCCGATGGCTTTCCATTGACTAATCTCACGCTCAGACATGCCTTGCCAGCTAGGTACTGATGCACAAGCCACTAAACATAATACTAATAAACCTGACAATAATTTTTTCATACATTCCTGATAATCAACATAAATACCACTGCACATAAATCGTCAAATTACGCATAAGAGATCGTAAATTTTGTGGATCATATCTGAGAATTTATTTTTGACAAGTAGGATAAGAAAAAATAATTGTCCGTTAAACAAACCACAAAAAAAGGCCGCATCCGCGACCTTATTCACATTAACCTAAATCAAGACATTAGCTACGCTGACGACTTGGTTTTCCATGGTTACCGACCACTTTATGCTTACGCACTGCACGGCGGATTTTAGCGCTTTTAACTTTAGAACGCGCAACACTGTGTTTGTCGGTACCTAAAATTGAACGGGTTTCAGCTTCTAAACCGGCAAGTTTACGTAAGTAGTTTACTTGGTCAATAGTCAGCTCGATCCAGCCACCACGGGGTAAGGTCTTTGGTAATTCAACCATGCCATAGCGCACGCGGATCAAACGGCTGACTTGCACTTCTTGCGATTCCCACAAACGACGGACTTCACGATTACGCCCTTCACTCAGGGTCACATGCCACCATTGGTTGATACCTTCGCCACCAGCAGGTTTGATGCTGTCAAACTTTGCTGGACCATCTTCTAAGGGCACACCATTACGTAAACGCTGTACTGCGACATCTGACACTTCACCAAAGGTACGCACAGCGTATTCACGCTCTACTTCATTCGACGGATGCATTAAACGGTTAGCTAACTCACCATCACAGGTAAATAATAGTAACCCTGAAGTGTTAATGTCTAAACGACCTACCGCAACCCAGCGAGCATCACGCACTTTAGGTAAACGTTCAAACACGGTAGTACGGCCTTCAGGATCTTTGCGCGAACAAATCTCACCTTCAGGTTTATGGTATGCCAGTACACGACAAACAATGTCATCAGCTGATTTTAATGAAATAGCGCGGCCATCGATACGTATTTTGACATCAGCCTCAACACGATCACCTAAACCAGATATTTCACCGTCAACACTAACTCGGCCTGCAGCAATCCATGCCTCCATCTCACGACGGGAGCCATGGCCTGCACGGGCCAAGACTTTCTGCAATTTTTCACTCATTAGTTGACTCTTTTTCTATATATTTTTTATAAACAACAAGTTAAGCACTCATTGCATCTGTAAATTCAAGGCTATGTACACGCTCATGTACAAAACTATAAAAGTGGCTAAAGTATACTTGAAAGTTTCACAACTGCAAAATCCATGCTTGCGGTAACTTTTTAGTGTGGTTTAATTTGTATTGTGATTAATGGAAAGCCCAGTAAAGCCACAAATTAGTCCCAAGCTAATCACACTGATAGCACAGCTATCAATAAGACCTTTACTTTTAAGGCCAGTGGTAAGTTTCTGCAAATTACTAGGTGGACGCACCGGCACAAGTTACCGCACATGCGGTTAATTATATTTAGGTCTGCGTATGGGCAAATTGGTAAAGCCGTGCGAACCGTCGTTGTGGAATCACGTATACGCGAGTACGTCCACCCTCTAGGTTCAAGTCCTAGTGCGCAGACCTAAGTATAATTATATTGGTGAGGTGATTTTAGCTCAGTCTGGTAGAGCAGAGGGGATACCCTAAGAGCGCAGGTTCGAATCCTGCAAGTCATCTCAACCAATGTGATTAATCTACTGCAAGCGCTAAGGAAGCTTTATGGGTTACAGGCATCAAGTTATAAGCGACACGATGGTTCCAGACATAAAGAACCTACCAAAATGGTTTCTTGAAAAATATGAAGGGATTATTGATTTTAATAGGGATTATTGGGCGAGTTATTCTGAGCATAAGCGGTATGGTGTATTGAGTGCGTTAGATACTGATGTGCAAAAAGTTATTCAAGAACTAGATTGCCGCTCAATTCGCTTAGTCTATTTCGCTGATGAAAGTGGGGAAAATTTCCCAGACATTATTCATACCGCCATTAGCGCAACTGAAATTATCGAAAAAAACTGGGGAGAGTAGCTATCTCAACCAATGTGATTGTCTATCTAGTGAGGTCAATATGAGCAAAAAAATTCATTTTAAGGTTGTAGGGTTCGACCATAGGAATAATGGACAGTCAGAATATTATTTCAATAATCAGGCCGCTTGCGGATTTGCAGGAGTTACAGTAACAAAAGATAAAGCAGAGGTTGACTGTAAGCTATGTAATAGAGTTATAGATAAAAAATTGAACTCTTTATTATGAATGCTCTACGTAAGGCTACATAAAATGACTAAACACCAACCAAAGGGCGGCATGTGCGTTAACTGTATTAGCCGCAATAAGGATTGTTCACAATTGGACTTTAGCAAGATGCCAGTAATTGAAAGCTGCAAAGTTACTGGCGCTAAGATTGTGGCATGTAAGGAATACACAAAGGAACCGCAATGCACATAATAGCAATGCTAGCACTTTTAATCGCGGGATATGCGGCAGGCGAAAAGCTTAGCTGGCTTATCGGCCTGCCGATAATATGCCTCGGCTTATATATGTTTGTCGTTGGGGGTAAATCGATGGCAAGTTGGAGGCAAACACAAGAGGGCTTGTTCGCCCTGCTTGGTCTGTTTTGTATGGCGGGATTGTTTGTTAGTGCGGTTATGGGGTGGTAGTTAGTTTTTTTAATTAAAAAGGCCACTAAATATAGCCTTGATGTTAGATCGGTATGTTTGTGTAATTTATAGTGTAATCAATTTCATTCTTTTGGTATGGAGTGCTGTTACCACTAAAACGTTGACTCTTTACAATGTCAGCCTTTACAACACCAATCCGAGGGTAGTACCAGTAATAGCCCTCAGTAACATAGTAAACTCTTGATGTTGTGGTTTGAGTGCTTAATTCACGATACATTTTTAGTTTATAGGTTTCAAAACTCCCTAACTCAGTTTCAATGACCTCTTTCTTTTCAACTTCCCATTTAACAATAGAATCATACAGTCCTTTGGGATCCATAGTTATTAGCGATAAACCCCTATTACTTTTACCTGCAAACTCCCAACTATAACCGACCTTAAATTCGCTAGGTGATAAAGGTACTGGGTAACATGTATTTTCATCGATTCTATAGGCAATACAATAAATGTTGTCATCCCAAGATTTATCAACAACTAAAATGTCTTTGTCTGATATTAAATTATATCCACCAGATACTTCTGGGTAATCAACCCTGCTTGACTGAATAAAGCGTTCAGTTATTTGATTTTCAACAAAACCATCTATATCTACGGTATAAGTTGATATTAAGGTTTTACTTCCATCGGTGTCGTACCATTCATTTGAATCTGTTTCAATCTGCCATTCTAAACTGCCACCATTCCAATACTGACCCGATCCATCGCTATAAGTCTCGTCAAAATTAAACGTATAAGAAACATAGTCACCAAGTTCATACTGCCTTAACTTGTCTGAATTTAGTACATAATCAGCCAATGGTTTTGGCGTTGGTGTTGTTATTGTCTGGGTTGTACTTGATGAATTATCGTCACCTCCACCGCCACAACCTGATATGGATAATGCTGCAATCAATAACGCAAGTTTAATGTTTCTCATAAAATCCCTTTTAATCATGTAATAAGCCTTTGATGAAATTACCACTCTCTCAGCTTAAAGCCAAGATAGGCTTTTTGATAAAGCGCATTTTTCTGGCGGGTTAAGTCATCTAACTTAGTGCGTTTATCTGCACTGCTCATATCACTGTTATTAATGATTTGCTGCTGCTTGCCTAGCTTGGATACTTGACGCTGTACACGGTTAAGTGCAATACGTGCGCCCAACTTATCGCGATTATCTTCTAGCAGCTTCATCATGTATTCAGAATCGCGTTCCTCCATTGCGCGCTTATAACTGCCATATACCTGATTAGCTTCATCAAGTGAGTTATAAAACTGGTCTTGGAAGTAAGTAGAACCTGCAGGCGCATCGCCACCGTAAACCGCTTTGATCATTGGATAGCGGCTTAATGGTGTTTCAGGTGCGACCTTGCCAAGCGCTCGTCTTGCTAAAACATCAGACATTGCCAAGACATAAGCGCCCATGGTGCCGCTATAACCTTTGATTAGATGCTCAATCTTTTTAGGTGATACATTAAACGTTTTGCCAATTTCACGCGCCACATCACTGGTATACGCGCTATATCTATCGCCAGGTAATCGGCGTTCATCGCCCATACCCTCGATAGGTGTGTCTTTGAAGAATGACCGGTTAGTCATAACCTCAACCATAGGTAGTGCAACTTGTGGTATTGGGTTAAGTGATAACGTGCTAAATATTGCATGAGCAACAGAGCGACCAAGATCCCCGCTGGTTTGATTTCCTGATCCGTATCCGAATAATCTTTCGGGCATGGTACCAAACACAATACCAAGCTCGAATGGTTTAGGAATACGCAAGTGATCATCACCTAGCCAAAAATGCCAGTTCGCGTCCTTGTCCCAATCGGGTAACTCTTTATAACGGTCATCGTCATCATTCATTGCAGCAAGCGCAAGTGAGAACGCAGCAACTTTCATACCTTTCATTGCCAGGTTAGCGGATAGGTATTTAAGGACCTTATCACCATCACCTGCTTTTGATGCGCGCACTAGCTTGCTCATACCTTGAAGCCTGGCATTAAAGAACGGTAGAAAATCAATCATGGTAGAGATAAGCGCAAAGTTCCCTTTTAGGGAATAATCCATTAGGTCCTTGGCTTCATATGCTGATTGACGCTTTGATTTACCTTTGGCTAATGCGGCTTCATAAGTTGATAAGCGGTTTGAGTTTTCAATCTTGTCGCTGGCATTGCGGTAAGCCTCAAGCAATGTAGACCCCTTGCTAACAAGTGATTTTATGTAACCATCAATTGCACCGTTACCTAAACCCTTAGCGGCAAGCGCTCGGCGTATTTGCTGCGCTGCTGCTTCGGGGTCTGCTCCGTGAACGTAACCGCCCTGGAATGCTGCGCCGCTGAAAATCAAATCACGGTAAGCTTCATCCTCTTTAAAGGCTTTATTCAACCCTTTAATCGAGTCGGTACCTAACTTAAATCCATCTTTACTGATCATCCAGGACTGAGCAGCATCACGAATAAAGTTTCTAAAGATAAAGTCAGGCGACAACGTAACGCCAGTGGTTAAGAATCGCTTAGCAGATCGACCGATACGATTAAATAGCGCATTACTACCGGCATCGTTAACCGAGATTAAACCGCGCAGCAATGAGGGATCCGATACTGCATAGGTTTCGGCCATACCGTTACGCATCAGTTTTACTCGCTGGATACTGTTTAACTCTTTCTGTGTAAGCTTGCTAAATTCAGGGCTATCAACTGATTCCATGTAACCAGAATCAGCCAGGTTATCGGCAACTTCTAGCATGGCTTTGTTTTTAAGCGCTGCATCGATAAGCGTTGAATGACGGTGAATGATGTTTTCTAACAAATCCTTGGTTGATTGTTTGCCACCTTTCAACTCTTTGATTTTGGCCGACTGACCGGCTAAACCTTTTTTCGAGTAAGGCGATAGCACCATTGATGCAATATCTTGCATTTCGGGATCAACATCTTGTTCGCGGAAAAATGGCACATAGTAATCTTCATCAAAGCCGCCGCGCTGCTCGGGGCTAATCAATCCGGCTTCCTGTGCAACATCAAGGATTGATGAATTAATCTTGTTGTACTCGGTGCGTACTTCTTCAAATAGCGCCTCATTACCGTCAGCCAGTGCTAGCAGTTCGTCAATATCGGTCTGGGTTAAGTTGTTTTCACGGCCCTCGGCCATTAACTGCTTAGCACGATTGGCACCCATCCAGGCAAGCCAGTTGTTTAGCTTGTCGTCTGGCAACATACCAAACACTTCAAGCAAACCTTTTGTATCAGTCTTACGCTGGATCACGCCATCTTTCCAAACTGGCGCGCCGTAATGGAATACACCATGCAACACATCGGCAAGACCAGATGCTAAACGGGCAGATACATAACCCATTTTATTGGGGTCGGTAATACCTGCTTTTTCTTCGGCATTTTTAATTCCGCTTAATCCGTCAAAAATACCCTCGTTTAATCTACTCCAAAAGCTTGAGTCTTTGAGCGTGTTAACCGTGTTGTTGTATTTTTCTTTGACGTACTGGGTTGCGGTTTCTTCTGCCTGGTCGCCTAAGCCTAGTTTCTCTTTGGCTGTGCGGGTATCAGGTTCGGTTGTTTTGCTGAACATGAGGTTGTCATCTAACTCAACAACCTGATCTGCTTTAAACGCGACATACACATCAGACTTAATAGCACCATTGCCTTTGTCGTCAATCACTGCCGCATCATTCAAACCTTTAAAAATAACGCCATCATTGCCGTCTGCTTTCGCTTTCTTTATAGACTTTGTGATTACATCATCTTGATAATCTTCATCAAGTGTCACGGTTAGCGGGTTAGCCATCTTTAGGTTAACTGACTTAATATCGCCAACATCAAACAACTCATAACCTAAGTGCTTGCTTAATACATTAAACACTTTACCCCTGTCATCGATGTGCGCATTAGCATCTTCTTCAAGCTCTGCCATCATTACTTTTTTAGCGTCTGTAATTTCAGCTTTCAGCTCCGCGCCATCAAGGTATTTTAAGTCACCATAATAATCATCGTAACCAAGCTCGTTATAAGCTTTGATAAAATCAGCATCGTTCATGCTGGATAGTTTCTTGCTTATAGCGTCAATATCAATATTGCTTCTTTGTGATTCACTTTTGAATTGATTGGCAAGTGTTTCGTTATCAGTAAAAAAGAACCCCTCTTTTGCTGAATCAGCGCCAGTGAATGAACCTAAAAATCTTTCATCAAAGCCACTAAACTTAGCGCCTGAACCGTGATACAAGGTGATAGGCTCGCCGTTGCTATCGCTGATTAAGTCATCACTATTTTTGCTGTACATTATTTCACTCGGCGCAGTATCTCTTTTACCCAAGACTCTATCAGCTCTGCGTTGTCGTTTCTGCTTATTTTTAAAACCTTGCATAATCGAGTCAATCATATCGAGCATGTCGTTTTTGGTATCTTGCGGCTTGAGAATACCAACTTGCTCAAGTTGACGGCGTAACCAAGTGGTAAAGGCGTTCCACCAATGCTTTAAGCTGCCGCGCTCCGGTGTATCCTCGACAAACTTAGCGAATACTTCTTCTGCTTTAACGCGCTCACTGGCGCCATTGTAGTCTTTATCAATTTTGGCCCACACATCAGCAAAGTCTTTTTTCTTACGGCTGTCGATAATGCGATCAATAAATGCCTGATAACGCTGAGTGCCAATAGTCGATTGCAAGCCGCCATGCGCTAGCACTTCATGAGTTAAGGTTTTGCGCGCTTCATCTAGGCTGGTGAAGTTTTCAGAAACAAGGTAAGCCATATTGCGCTTATTGTCGTAGGCACCGAATATGGTTTGGCCAGCGTAGTAATCTTTTGGCAGATTAAAGTTAAGCTCAAACTCAGCTTGAGTATTGAAAACCTTAACGCCGATACCGCCACCATCGTTTAACTTCTTCATGGTGTTTTCGGCCACTTGCTCAACTGCGTTGCGGCTTAGAGTGCCTTTGCGCTTGGTTGTTGGCGCTTGGCGCTTATTAAAGAACTCAATACCTTTATCTGTCTTGCGGGTTTCTAACGTATCGAATAGCTGCTGATAAGCTGCATTGATTGCTGGTTGCTCATCTGCTGTTGGGTATGGGTAATCTTCAATGTCTGGATCGCTTTGCAGCCATCCATCTTCACCTTGAATGTTAGCCAAATAATCGTTAGCAAACCCTTTGCGTTCCAGCTCGCTGATCACAAAGCTTTCAAATGACCTAGCGCTTAACTCATAGCTTTGCGCCCAGTAAGCCTTTGACCTGCGGCTATCCAATGCCATTGCGCGATCAACCATACCACTGGCATTAATCGCTTCACGCACACCTTTGAAAGCATCGATAACTTCTTTGCGTATGCCTTTATTCATTAATTCATAAGTGCGTTCAGAAACGTAGCCTTTATCTCCACGCTTTTTAGACAAGTAATTGTCCATTGCGTGATACCACTCGTGCGCAAGTGATCCGGCACCATTCTTTTTGGTTAGATTAATAACTACTTTACCAGGCTCATAATGTGCTGCTGCTGGATTAGTGCCACCAGAACCCCTAGCGCCAAAGGCTAACCCTAGCTCGCCGTCCAGCGATAACGCCATAGGTTCAACGCCTAGCAAGTCAGCGAGATCCATTAGGCCATCATAAGCTTGGTTTAAATCTTTTTGACGTTTGCCTTGCTCAACCCAATTGCCAAACTCAACACCTCTAAAACCAAAGGTTTCATTAAATATTTCAGGCGTAACGTTACCGGCAAAGTGTTCAGGACCAACGCGAGCATTGTTAACCGCTCGGCGTTCGTTAGGTGTTGATTTGATTTTGGTGAGTTTATCTTCGATTTCTTGGCGGTTATCTTTTAGATAGGCCCTAGCTTCGGTTGTTGTTTCAAAGTTTTGAATACGTAGGACACCAGAAGAACCTTTCCAACCTAAGAATACTTGTTTTGATAATCGGTCAGAGTAAACGCCGATTTTACTTTGCTTGCCTGTTGAACCAGTTGATTGATCTTGTTTAACGATACGCTCTAAAGCGGCTTCAACATCAGCAAGTTTTTCGCTACCATTCTTGTAGTCAGTACGCCCATTGCGAGTAATGAAGTAAATCTTCTTGAGCGGGTTATAAGTTACCCCGTTAAATATGCCAAAGTTACCAGATTCAATTCTGTAATCAGCAACACTTTTTAAGTTTTCAATATCTGCTTTAGCTATTACTTTTGCGGCTCTAGCTACTGACTCTAACTTGCCTGAGCGAGCGCTCATGCCTTTTAGTATTTCATCTTTTGACAATGAGCCACTTAATAGTGACCGAGCGAACCCTTTAAGCATATTAACGTTATCAGCCCAACGCTTAACCTTGTGAGCCATTCTCGGTTTAGATGGTATCTCGGCGCGCATAGCGGCAATGAGGGCGAGCGTTTCTTTATCTGCACCCGCTTCACTAAGCGCTTTGTAATCTGGCTCTGGCCACGAACGGCTTAGTGGTAACTCAGTGGTATTTTGCTGATCTTTAATCGCTTCATCAAATCCACCCCACACATCTTTTTTAGCCCCGCCCAATTTTTCACCAAAGTCGCTAATGGCTTCTGCTAGTTTTTCGGTAGGTTTCTCAGTAAGATTTTTAACTGCACTTTTACTAGCATCAACCTCAGCACCTAAACCAAAATCTTTCCTTAGTTCGTCATAAGCCATTCGATTAATTCTTGCCGAAGTGTCGCTATTAAGCTTCTGATATGTTTCAAATGATGACTCAGCAAGCGCTTTATCAATAGCAGGCTCATAGGCTTCATCAATTTTAGCTAGTGCATCGTCATAACCTGGGGAACCTTTTTTAAGCCCTTGCGCTTTAGCTTCTGCTTGAAGCCATTTTGTTTTAGATACTCGCAATACACTTGGGATAGCCGTGGTTTCCACTAATGGCTTAGGCGTTGCTTGTACTTGGTCTAGGGTTTCTGTTACACCATCATTAGTATTAACCTGCTGAATGGCATCACTTTCAATTGTTTTGCTCGAGCTAGGAAACTCATTGGCCAATGTGACCAACTCTTTAATTGGTGCATTAAGACGGATAACCTTAATTGGCTGTTTGTTCTCGCGCTTGGCTAACCACTGGTGATGGCCGTCTAATACGTAGTTGTCTGACGATACTAAAATAGAGCGGTCATTATCAGTAAAGCCCATCGCCTTTTTAACTTTTTCTGGTGAGAACTCGGCTTGAGTGGGCTTAAGCGAATCGGCTTGAACTTCTTCTTTAGCATGTTCAATGCCACGCGCATTCATAAAGTTAACCATAGCGCCGCGATGTTCAGCTTTAATCTGTGGCATTTCAGCCCGAGGAATATTTAATGTTTGCGTGTCATCAGCAAAGCGAGTCCATTCGTTATCAATCTTTTCACCTGATAAGTCTTGAGCTGGCTCGGTATTTAATGGCTTGTCGCCTATTAATGCAGCTTGCTCTGCTTCAACTACAGCGCTTTCAGTATCGATATTACTTGCGCCTGTTGTGTTTGCTGGATCCACTGTCTCATTTATGCCCCCTTGATCAGTAGCCGTTGACACATTAGCCCAGCCGTAACCTTTTGGTAGCTTAACTGCTTCAATTTCAATACCATCGCGTTTAGCTTGGCGCGCTTTCTTGCTGCTTAATGCCTCTTTAGCGCTACCGAACGGCGAACCATTACCCTTAACTGTTACACCGCTTTGGTCATCAGCAAAGATAATGTTTTTATCTGTGATCTGTTTTGGCTGCTGGTTAACGTCACGCTCTACGCCTTGAGTAAACTCGGTTGCCGCCTGCATTGGTCTGCCATCGGTACCGAAAATGGTATTCGATTGGGTTAATGGTGTTGGGTCCTGTGCGGACATTGCGTTGCGAGTTTGTTCAGCGGATAGGGTTTCAGAGTCAATGCTAGGTGATGCAAGCAAACCAGTGATAGCGCTACGGCCGTTTGTTTCAGGCGGTAACCATTCACCCGCGACACGGTTATCAGATAAAGCCTGCGCATCTTGTACACCTTGAGCCACTTTTGATAACGGTTGACCTGGAACAGTGGGGAAACTGCGACCACGGCTAGCGTTATCTTGTGCAATAGCCTGATCGCCAAAGCTGCCGGCTTGCATGGTATCGCCCATATTGGCGCGCCTTGCTGCTGCGGGTTGATCTAGGTTAACGCCGTTATTATTAAAGCCATACGCTTGTGCTGCTGCGGCTTCGTCAAAAATCGGTTGTTGTGGTGCGGGTCCTGGTGCAATTGAACCTTTACGGTCAGCTTCTTGCTGTGCCATTGAATCCATCGCACCGGCTAAGCCCGGGTTAGTGTCACGAATAGCGTCAGCATTAGGATTAGTAACAGGCTCTTTTGGCACACGATTAAGTAAGCCACCTGTAAAACCAGCCGCACCACCAAAGCCACCGCCAATAATACCCTCATTGAGCGCGGCAGTTTTGACGTTAGCCATAGCATCGCGATTATCGATTTTAGAAAGCGCATCGTCTACACCATATTGACTAGTACCTGCTTGCAATGCTTCGGTTGAACCCTCAGTAATACCGCCATAAACTGCACTTCTAAACGCGCCCGACTTTGCTAAGCGCGCACCGGTTAACGCTCGGCCTATAATCGGATCACCAATTGCAGATGCACCAAAGTTAGCGAGTAGGACCTTTGGGTCTGCTCGCACTTCACTTGCTACTTGTTCGGCAAGGTCTGCCTTGGCTTTATTCCACTTGGCCATATCATCGAGCTCTGGGTTAGCAGAGTCGATTTCTAAAAACTTGTTTGCGAATACCTTTGAATCACTTAGCACTTGATCCGGCATCTTTAATATTTCTTGGCGCGCCTGGTCCATAGCTTGACCGGTTGCCGCTGCGCCACCCGTTGAACCCATACCAACGGCTTGTGCGACCTTGGCACCTTTAGTGCCCAGTGTTAACGCTTTGGTTGCTAAACCTGCTGCGCCTGCGCCTGGTATTGCAGTAGGGATAAACTGACCGGCTACGTTGGCCATTTGCAGTAACCAGGTATCAAGGTCGGTAATGCCCTCACCTAACCCAACGTCACCATCCTCGTTAGTGACAAACATTTGCTTAGCCATAGCTTCTTGGCCACGCTGCGACATTTGCGTGTTCTGTTCGTTAGCAATCCCATAGAGTGATTTAGCGATACCATCAGCACCCACAAAATCAAATATGCCGCCTAAACCACTAGACGCACCAGATTGAAAACTATCGACTACATCACCAAAGCGACCTTGCTCTTGGTTTGGCTGCGCTTGCGCTGCTGTTGTCGTGCGATATTTACTTGGGTCAAAGTTGGTTAATGACATTTAAAAACCTCAAAAAAAAGCCCGTCACAAGGACGGGCAAAGGGTTGCTGCGGGAAAAGGTTTAGTAAGTTGGTAAGGATGCTGCGCCATAAGCGGATTTGATGCTGCTTTGGTTTAATTGCTGTTGGCGCTTAATTTGTTCAGGCCTTAACATTCCCATTGGCTGGTTAATTTGACCACGGTCATTAAGCAAGTATTCTAACGCTGCATCTTTGCCGGTCATTTTACTGTAGTCATCAGACGATGCTTTAGCAGCATTAGGCTTGCTACTTCTTACCTTGCTTGCTAATGATGCAATATCAGGCATCGGCGTAGTCGGCTCAGGAGTTGGCATTGTGGGCACGGCTTCTGGCGTTTTAGCTGCTGGTTGTTCATCAGGTAAGTAAGCACTAAAGCCATATTTATTAATCTGTTGTTCGCTTAACCCTGAACGCTGCACCAGTGTTGCTGCAGTCGTTGAGTATTCATCACGTAACGCAGACATAGCGGCATTATACCCATCGGGATCCATAACGCTTTTGGTCATTGGGTCCGTGAACATTTCTTTAATTTGCTTCTCTTTATCAGTACGAATTTTATCTAAGCGCTCGATACCAGACGATAATGCATTAGCTGACTCGCGATCATCTTGACGATAGGCTCTGTCAACTGAGGCGTTGTCCATGAGTTCTTGACGGGATTTGGTTTCTTGATAGCGCGATTCGTTAAGCGCCTTAGATTCTTCATAGCGCACATCAGACTTGGCCTCACTCGCTTCGCTCTTAGCTTGCGATGCTTTGTAGCGTGATTCTTCAACCGCCCATCGCTTATCCATACTGGCTTGACGCATTTTATCGCGGTCTTGTTGGTTAAGCATTTGCGAGTAAGCGGCTAAGTTGTTACCTGCTGCGCGGCCTGCCTCTTGCAGTCCACGACCTAAACCTGCGAGTAATGACATTACATACCCCCTTGCGATACACGCGACAATAAGCCTTGAGCCTGGTTCATCGGTTTTTCTGGTTGTGGATTATCTACTTCTGGCTGCTTTGGCTTAATACCAAGCGCATCACCTTGCCGGTTAGCTTCTGCAACAGATTGCGCTAATTGATCTTTATCAAGCTCACCCATGCCCTCTTTAGCCGTTAGATAGCTGCTATAAGCCTTGCTCACAACAGTATCAATAAAATCTTTGGTTAGTTCATCCTCAGACATTGCGCCAGCATTGATCGCTAAATCTGATATTTCAACTAACAGATATGTACCTAGCGTCATAAGGAGATCGTCTGCAAGGTCCATTTGTTTGCTCACAATTAAAATAACTGTCGCAATTGCGGTGCCAATTCCTGTAGCTACATCTTGTGACTCAAGTACAAGCTTGGCAATGTCATCACCTGTTTTGCCGTCACCATGGATCACAACATCAGCAATTTGCATTGCTTCATTAACTTGCTGATCTTCTTCTGGTGTTAAATCATCGCGTTCAGCTTGCTCATTATCCTGCTGACCCATCATTTGTTCATTTTTTTCATCATCTGGCTGGTTAATGTTTTCCATTACCTACCCCACTGTTTGTGTTAGTTCGTCTAGCGTTGATGGTTGTTTAACTTGCGAACCATAAGGGGTGACGCTAGACATTGGGGCTAGTTGGATTTTACCTAGTAGTCCACCCACGTTAATATCTGATTGTTTACCCTCACCATCAACGCCCCAGTAAGTCATGCGTTTTCGAGCATCTTCTTCGGCATTTTCTGCAGCTTTACCTTGCATTGCTCCACCGACTAACGATGTACCCGCTTGAATACCTGCACTGTAGAGTAAACCCTCACCTGCTGTCATTCCTGCGGCTGCGGCTATTGGTGCGGCTCCTGTAGCGGCTACTCCTGCGGCATCGGCTAGGGCTACACCATTACCAGCGCCCCAAACACCACCGCCAATCTCTGCGGCTGTTCCGGCTGTAGTTGCTGCGGTTCCTGCTGCGGTTCCTGCTGCGGTTCCTGCTGCGGTTCCTGCTGCGGTTGTTCCTGCTGCGGTTGTTGCGGCGGTTGTTCCTGCTGCGGTTGTTGCGGCAACAGGCGCGGCTGTAGCTGCGATACCAGCTGCACCAGCCCCCGCCGCTCCTGTCCAACCACCTGCAATAGATGAACCCGCGGCAGCAAAGTTACCTCCTGCAATGGCAGATCCTGCACCAGTAACACCACCCCAAGCACTGGCAATGCCTCCGGCGGCTGTACCTCCACTTCCCAATGCAATGATGGCTGCACCACCAAAATAAATAGCTGCCGCAATAGCAACAACTTTCACGATTGGCTTAATGGCAGTCCAAACTTTTTTAGCCACCTTACCGATCGACTTAAATACTTTTTTAACGCCTTTCACTACACCACTCATAATGAACCCTTAGTAATGTTTCGATGATATAAACCACCGATATTATTTAAACCATGGCACTCATATAGCTTACCCACTCTTGCGTGACTATCAATACCTGAGCTTAACCCTAATGTAATGCTTTTTACTTTTGGATTAGCTTTACACCATCGAATAAAACGCCTTAATAACCATACGCCTTGATCTAAATACTGCTCATCAACACAAAATGTTAAGTCAGTAGCGTACCAATCTTGGCTAAAAAAATGGGCTTCTTGAATGCCTAAAATAAACCCAACTACAATTCCGTTAACTTCAGAAACAAATGCACACATGTTTTTGTCAGCAATGCATCTTCGCACCATATACGCTGCTTTTTTTTCATCAAAATCTACCGGATAAGCAGGCGCTTTTGCTAATGTTTCTTTGCCAATATCCAGCATGGTAATCAGGTCTTTATGTTCGGCATTCCTAATCATCGGTTATTCTACCTTTGCTTTTGAGCTGGCTTATATCCACCGCCACCGCCACCGCCAGCCGTACCAGTGCCATCGGTAACGCTAGGCGCTGTTGTGCCACCATTCGCCCCTACTGCTGCGCCAGGCGTTGTTGTAGGGTAAGGGATTTGTGGTTGATTAGGGTTGCTAATTCCTGTTGCTGGCCCCGTATTTGTGCCGGTACTCGTACCAGGCGCTGGCGCAGGAATAGCACCATAAAGAATGCCTAGCATATTGGTCTGCATTGACAGTGAGTTCATAATTTCCTGCACTGCTGCTGATTGCTGCTCTTTAGTCATGTTCGGGTTCGTCATAGCCATGCCAACCGCTTGCAGTGCAGCATTAGTTGCATCACCAATAGAGTTACCATACTGAACCCTCATATCATGGCTAAGTTCCATTTGACGCAGTGATACTTGAGAGTCAATTTGCGCGTTAAGTTCTTTCCATCGCTGGTCATTCTGTAATTCGTTTAATTCAACTTGGTAAGTATTGAGAATTTCATCACGCTGAGTTTGTATGCTAGCGCTCTTTTCCATTTGAACAAGTTGTAACTCTTGCTGCTTGTCCAATGTACCAAGCTGTTGGCGATACTTGAGATCTTCAAGTTGAGTTTGAAAGTTTCTATCAAGTCCCTTTTCTTGGCTTTGCCATTCCATTTGGTTATTTTGGACCTGATTGTTAATGTCGCCTTGCTTATCAGCCATACCCGCATCGTGTTCACGCTTTAGGTTTTCCTGATCATTAGTAAAGTTTTGATTCCATCCCAGTGTTTGCGCTTGATTATAGGTTTGCGCGTCCTGTTGTGCGATTGGCAGTGCTTTATCAATCATTGAGGATAATGCGACCTCATTACCAATTGAGCTCGACTGCAAGCCACGTTGAGCGCTGTAAGCCTGAGCTTGAGCTTGCGCCTTGCGCATAATATCGCTGTTAGGATCAAGCAAACCGGTGATTTGATTCTGTACTAGTGATGGGTCCTTTGGGTTGTAGGCGTATTGCTGATCACCCTGAACACCGTTATAGCCATTACTTACAAAGTCGTTGCCTTGAAAGTCGATCGATTGTGCTTGTTGCGATGGCACCATGTATTGCTGATTAGTTGGGCCTGTGCCTGGCTGTTGTGGCGGTTGCTGTGGCGGTTGATTGCTGCCATTAGGGGTTTTAGGTGGGGTTGTCGCGCTATTCTCATTCCCACCGGTATACGGCGTTCCTGGTTTAGGCGGCATCTTTGAAATAAGACCACCATCAGAGTTACCTGTTGTCTGTTGGTTAACTACCGGTGTACCAGTGTTAATCGGTTTTGTATTACCACCACCAACAGGCGTTCCAGTTGTAGGCGTTCCATTAAACCCAAAGCCTGGCTGGTCTGGATTGTCAGTATAAGTTACTGGCGTTCCGCTATAAATCGGCTGAGTACCATCCTTGTCATTGGTAACCCGACTTAATAGGCCAAGCTGCGAGTTGTCACTTGTTAAGTTGCTGGCAGTTTTGCTTTGTGTTGAAGTGACAGGGTATACCGATTTGTTCGTTGATTTCGTTGGCGCAGGCAAAACTGTGTCCAGCTTATTCTGCTGTACAGGCTTAATTTGTTGCATGAGAAATAAACCCCTATAGAGTTTTGTTATCAGTTAAGTGATTTAAGGTTTACGTATTGAGGTTTGGAACAAGAAAGGAATACTGCCACTATGGGTAAATAATAAGCTTTTTACAGAATAAATCAATCTTAGATGTTACTACGAATAGTTATCCAGTTTTCTGGACGATAGTCTTTTATTTTTGCAAGGTAAGCTTGGACTATATTATTTTCTGTATATTCAGAATACACCGGCAATAACTCACCAATAGAAACACTCTTGTCCATACCGGTACATGTAACTAGTGAACTATCATTATTATTGTCAACTTTCATGTTTATCATAATTCCACGAAAACTATTTTTAGGCGCAACACTTCCATCACACCCAAACACAAAACTGGCACTTGATTCTTGGCTTGTTCCAACATTATGAAAAAATGTTTGCATGTATGTCGCTGGATTTTTTGGAGGCGTGAACCCAACGGCCAATTGTGGTTTGTCTAATGTCTGCCTAAAAATAAAAGTCCATCCACCTTTTTGTAGTTTATGGTTTAGCTGAAATGAACTGAGGTAACCACCGACAATCACGTTTAGTATATTGTGATTATCACCCGACACAGTAACCAATAGCTGAGCGCCATACTTTCCTTGGCTTGAGCCTGGTGAGACACTATGAGTAGCGTTGCACTGGCTAAATAAGACTATTTCTTTTTGGGTTAGGTCAACTTGTTCAATATAAAAATCGACTTTAAGGTCATTCTCTTTTGGGTTGAACCAAATATTATGCCTAAAATCAATTCCACTTCCATACCCAGTTAACTTATAAGCCCAAAAGTAACCATTAGGTGCAGCATTGTAATCAGACGGATCAATTAACTCAGGTTGTTCAATAACTGGCGCATCAGGAGTTGGAGGCGTGTAATCACTTGCCATATAACGGTAAACCACTTGAAAACGATTATCGACACGCATACCACTACTGACCAGCTCAAGCCCTGTTACTGACGTTACACCATCACCAATATCAATACTTTCAGGGTGTTCAATGGCAAAGCGGTCACGCTGAATGCGCATACAAATCACATTGTCGCGAGTGTAAAACAACATGGCGTCTGAGTCTGGATCTGATGTGTTATTGATAATATCAAAGCCTGACTCAAGACTACTGCCTGTTGTGAGCGTGGCGATAGTTTGCGACCCAAGAACTGGGTCATACCAGAACAGCTTTAACGTATCAGTGCCAGTGCGATAAAACACCATAGCGCGCCCAAGTTGATCAAAGGTCAATCCAATATCTTTAATGGCCTCTGCTTCTTGAAATAGTGCGCTAGGCGTATCCCACTGACCATTGACTGAACCAGTTAACATCACATCGCCAGCCACTTGATACACTGACCAATATCGCGTATTAAGCTTGCTCTGACTGCTACTAATCAATAATGGCCCTAATGAAACATCACTGATTAGTGCAGGGGGCTGAGGCCGCTCAAGGTTATTAGCTGGGTAACTACCAATATCCGTTAATGCTGACCAAGTGGGTGAATTGGGGATCATGTTAGATCTCGCTCAAACTTTCTAACGAAGTAAAGCTCCATTATTTCAGTGATAATCTTGCTTAAGCCTGGTTCGAAGTGCCATTTAAATCCGGCCCCGTTTGTTGCGCCGGCCGGAAGGGTAATTGCTCTAATATCAGAATAGTTCCATGTTCCTATTGGAACTAAAGCTTTCATCTCAACACCACCCCAGCTAGGTAGTGTTAAATATGTAAATGTAGTGTTAACAGCGTTGGAAGTAGAAGATCCGCCACTAATATTAACCCCTGCCTCTCCAAATATAACACCCGACCCATACCGCATGCGAAACCATCCTGCCGAGGCATATGCTGCGCTGCAAAACTCGCTGAACTTGGTGTTATATCCATCCCCGAACCTACCAGTAACAACCGTATTTTGACCACTTCTAAATTCGACATTACTAACAACATCTGTGTTGAATGGCACTGTTATTTTTGTTGTATGAGTAATAACCAATAAATCGTCAGTGCCAACTGAAATGGTAGTTGGATTGCCGTTAACATCTTTTATTAATGATCTAGCTATAATCTCTTGATTTAGGTCAGATGACGACCCCATGTTGGTTAAGCCAACCTCAGATATATTGCCAACAACAGCACCTAAAGGGAACTCGAAAACATTAATTAGCTCATAAATGATATTATTACCATCAAGATATCCTGCCTTATCATTTTTCGATGACGGCTGATGCTTTATGTTGGTAGCGTTACCCATTACTGTGTCGGTTACTAAAACCACTGCTGTGCCCGTACCGACCAGGCAACCCATATTTTGATACCTAACCGTACCAGCAGTATTCATCATGGTTAGCCAGGTATCTAAAAGCATATTTCCTTGTTCGCAATGTCGCTCGTTGCCGTCACTGCCAAAGACTTGCACCTTAAAGTGACCGCTACCTTTTGCGCTTGAACTATGAAGCATAAATGCCACCTTTTGTAATCATTGGTAAATTTGATGTTGATTTGTTATCGGAAGATTGAATAGGAACAACGACCTCAGAGATAAGCCCTTTTGATATTTTTGGTGAAGATGAAGATGCTAAATCAATTATGCCAACTGGCAATACGTAGCTTCTTATCAAACCTTTACTCATAGTTGGAATTGCAGATACAGACGACTCAGTAATAGCTTGTTCGACTACGTAGCTTCTTATCAATCCTCTATTTAATGACGGAAAAAATGACGCAGACTTCTCAGTAATAACCGCATTCTTGACGATTTCTTTTATCAATCCATTTGTCATTGCTGGGAAAGACAGCGGAGAAAAGCTCGTTTCAACAACATTGTTATCATACAGCCCACTCACCAACGCTTTACTTAACCAGTAGACTGCCTCTCGCCTTGTCCCGCTGCAGATAATTCCGAGTAATATTTCTGACTGCTTGGCCATAACTAGACCACTACATCATTTAAATACATATCGCCCATTAACAACCATTTGGTTTCGCTTAGGCTTAGTAAGGCTAGACTTGAGTGCTTACCATAAGCGCGCAATGTTCCTGGGCTCTCAATGGTCACGCCTTGCACTTCATCTGGCGCTAGCCATAATTCTGCATCTGAGTTGTTGGTGAAAAATATGATGGTGCCAGGAACGCTAACTAAATCACCGTCAATGGTCCTTAATGCTTTGCCTACTGTGACAATAATTTTACTTTGCGCTGCCGTTGGACTTGCTGGCAGAACATAATCCATGCTGAAAAATTGGCTGTGATTATCGCCAGTAACAGTTAATGCATTGGTTAGCTCGTTAACCATTTCAACATCGGTGTTAGCTTCACCAATTAACTGGCCTCTGGCTATGAGGTCCATATCGCCAGCTTTGTTAATGTAAACAAGCTTGTCCGTGTAACTTTGTGCTGCAATCTGCGTATTACCGATAAAGGTTTCAGGCAGCTTGACCACAAAGCCGTTTATCTGCGCGGTGATTTGTTGTAGGTTTGCCGATAGCGCGCCAAACTTGGTATTAACCGGTGTGGCGCGAATAGTAGTGCGCATTACAAATGGCGAGGTATCACGCCAGTAAGTCAAAGCTGTCATGGTTTTACCTTATCGTCTGCGGCTAACAGGCTTAGAGTGCAAATACAGGTTAGAGATAATGTGCGGCGGCATGCGATCTGATGTGTTGCTTAGGTATAATGCGATGTTACGCGACACACCAGCGATATACATATCAGCCCAACTCATTGAGCTACCGCCCCATACCGCATCATCCCAATCGGCGAGATCCCACTTGTCACCCGAACCAATCAACAAATCATCTTCGGGAATATCGGGATCCATGTAATCTAAATAAGCAATGGCACTGAGCAAAACCTCGGTTACGCTGTCACATTCAACAACTAACTTGTGCCATTTCTTCTTAATCTCAGGACTGCCAAAGTTCATAAAGCCAGTGAGCAAATAGCTTTCATACTCTAGGCCGTCAAAACTAAATCCTTTGTCTAGTTGGTATACGAACCCATTATCTGAACCAACATATACATGCTCAACGCCGCTTGTATCTTCTGCTGAATATGCACATGAAATAGGGACGCCATAATTAATTGTAGAGAACTCAGGGATACCCTCTGCGTTAAAGGTACCGAACAATGAATACCCATCATTAAAAAATAATCGATATTGGTTTTTAGTCTTAACCGTTACGCTGCACACATCGCGGTCAAGGTACTGTTCAAGTAATGGTTGTACTTTCTGGCTTACTGTTGACTGAGCAAAGTCACCAAACTGCTGAACGCGAGTTAATGAGCTAAGGCCTCTATCATCAAGAAATATAAAATCACTTAATACTTGTCCGGTACGTTTACGCATACCCACTTTGGTACTCAAGCTTTTAAGTTGAAAATCCTCTTTCCCTGTGCCGTACAACATGTATGTGCGATTGCGACAACCAATCACGCAGGTATTATCGGCCTGCATTTGCATTTCAGTGATTTCATCAGCGACAGCAATTTCGCCTCCGCCCTCAACGGGATCAAACACAGTAGGGTCACCAATCTTACTAAACACAAACGAGCCACCACGATAAGCGATAAGCAATACCTGTGACGGTAACACTTCTAGGTTTGTCGGTGCGTCCGGTGTAATAGGTCCGGTAATTTGCGTGTATGTTGTGCCATCAAATCGAAAAGCTGGATTTTTACCATCCACACCAATAAGCTCAAGTCCCGCAGCACTACCGCTAAAGTTGGCTTGCTTGATAACTAATTGACCGCCTGGCGATAATGCCGGAGTAGTAACCTCATTCCACCCTGTAACCGTACTGCGATACAGCTTGGTAGCTGTACCATCTGCAGTATTGCGCATGGCAAACACTTGACCAGCAAATGAGAAAACACCAGTGACGGCCCCGCTTCCTGGCACTTCCAATATAGCTGTTCGTCTGGCTTCAATTTCCAAATAGAGCGCCGCCAATGCTGCATCGTCTGTCGCAAATGGATAGCCTGGTAAATCCACCACTCGCGTAGATGACGGCGATTCACGCCCATCATATCGCTCAAAGCCAGTAACGCGCTGATAACGACCCACAGTATTGATCTCATAATTAACTAGCTCCTTACATTCGCCAGGCGCGAGCTCTGAATCAGCATCAGCTAAGTTCAGGCCACCACGTAGCGATAGATTAGCGGGAGTGAAAGACATTAATATCGACCTCCACTTTTTGACATACTCGGTAGCTGGGCGTTACACAAGTCTGTTAGCTTTGACTCGTAGCGCGCATTAGCCATTTGGTACAACTGCATATCTTCTTCAAACGTGGCGTAATACATCAACGCCTTTTGCACAATGCAATCGTGAAATTTAGCAGGGATAACACTAATATCAGCATCAGCACTTAATGACACCGGTTCAGCGTAGTAGTTGGTTTTAATTGCCACATCATAGATAGGCACAGGATAAACAAACACCTTGCCATCAGGCGATACACTTAACACGGTTGGCTGACCGAGATCTGGCAAGCGTTGATCAAAGTCATCAAGCCATTCACGCCAATCAATAATCAATGCAGGTAGGTTATCAATAAAGACACTGCCTATTGCACCTTGATTAGCATCGGCAATACCGAGCTCAACAAAGGTATAAGACTGCTGGCCGGTTACTAGAGTCGCGGCATTCTGGCGCCATAAGAACTTCCAATCATCTTTAAGGCTTTGAATATCCATATCAGCATCAATCACCCACGACACTAATTTAGCCAACACACCCGTTTGACTTAGCGTAGTTGCAGGGCCATTGCCAGATACACCTGATTGCTCACGAACGCGAATGCACAACTCTAGAAACGTCATAACCAGCTACCTTATGCTTCGTCTGCGTAATGCTTTTCGATGATACTGAAAGGCCAGCGTTTGGTTTTCTTTTCTTCAAGCGTTTTAAGTTTTGTAATCGGGTCGGTTTTTGACTTGTAGTTGATCTCGATGGCGTTGTTTAACACATCGAAAATACCTTGGCTTACTTTGACTTCAACGCCCTTTCGGACTTGATTCATTACGCCGTTCAAACCAACCTGAACAAAGTTATCTTCTTCATCGCCATCTTCATCTTGCTCAGCAATTTCAATGGTGTAAGCAATCGGTTCGCGCTTGGCTTTCGGTTCGGTACCAGAACCACCACCTAGCAGGTTTACACTTGGTTCATCAGCATTGGGCTCAGTGCCAGAACCACCACCATTAATTGAGTCGTCAAATAATGTCGGGTCATAAGCAACGATTGCAGCAATCACTTCTGCACGTTCTAAGCCGCTTAAATCCACGCCCATTTCTGCTGCTGCAAAAGCTACTAATGTTTTAGTCGCGGTTTTTTTATCGTATTTAGCCATGGTTAACTCCAATTTTTAGCCAAAAAAAGGCCCCCACAATTGGGAGCCTTATTCATTTTCTACTGATTAAGTTGGGTCAACAGACGCAGCAACTTCACCGCGCACCATCCAAGCATCGTTTAAGATCTTAGCGGTGTACCATGTTTTCCATGCAACAGAGCCAGACTGACCTAACTCATCACCGAACGATGGCGAACCAGGCTGACGCACCATTGGCTTAATTGCACCGCCGGCATCTTTAGAGCCTTTAAGCGCAATAACACCAAACGCTTTGGCACCAAGGAACAATACCGGATAGATATCAGCGCTTGTGCCGCCAGTTGAAATCGCAGTACCACCATGAGCGCCACCGGCGTTAACCCATGAGTTAAACAATGGTGAAGCGATGTAGCGTACATCTTCAACACTGCCGACTTCTTCTGCACAGATTGGCTGACGATTGCCGTACTTTGCCACAGGCACAAAATCGGGCATCTTACGAATACTCGATACAATGTCAGTGTGACAAACAGCAACATAAGCCGCTTCAATAGGCGCAGTGCCTACCATAGTGCTACCAGACAATACCGAAGTAATGCGCTTAGCGCGTTGGCCCATTAGTGAACGCACCGCTAAACGCTGCATGCGAATATTAAGCGGCGTATTAACCTGGTTACGAGCCGTACCGTTAGCGTAGATAACGTTAGTACCCGCAATCAGCTTGCCATGAGTCACTAACTCAATGGTTTCAGCCGCTTGCTCGCCTGCCATCATTGCCATATCAGATCCCACAGGATCTTCATGCAAGTCGGCAACCTTATCGGTTAACTCCATCCATGCGCCGTGCTGCTGCAATGTCGCATTAACATCAACATAGCGGAAGTTAGTCGCTGCAGGGCGAACGCCCTCAGTCAACGGCGTTAACGCTGCAGCTAATGGTACCGGACGGCGAAACTTAATAGTTTCACCTTTGTTTTTAGGCATTGGCTTGTGATCGCCAAGTTTGTTTAGAACCAAGATTGGTTCAGCGTGTTCAAGCATTTTTGTCTCAGCGTGTGCGCCAAGACGCGATGTAATATCGCCATAGCCATTAGACATAATGGACCCCTTTATTTACTGTTGATTTGATTAAAATATGCGATAGGATCAACATCATCAGGATCGGCTGAGGCTTTCCCTGCGCCTTTGCGCGGGATTTCTGCGTAGTCTGATAATGAGTTTTTGCCCTTAGCCTTTGGCGCTGGCGCGCTAGGGTTTTGGACTTTGAACAACGTAAGCAAGGCGATGTTGTCATCTGCCATATCGCTGCGAGCCATTTCTTGCACTGAGCTAGGTTGTGTTTTTAGCCACTGAGCAAGCTTTGGTGATTGAGCGATCTGCACATAGTCAGGATGGGCGCTTTCGAGTCGCTGAAATTGCGAGTCGATATAGCTGCGTTCTTCTGCCTGGGCCTTTTGTTGTTCTAGTTCTCTAAGCGGGGTGAGCTTTTCATCAAAGCTACTCGTTGCTTTTTGAACTGAGTCGCGAACGTACTGAGCAATCTCCGGCCATTCTTCTTCGACTTCGGCAAATGATTTGCCTTTCAAGTCGTCTGCTGATGGCATTCCACTGTTAGTGTTCGCATCAGTACCTTGGCTCTCTTCTTTTACCTGCATTCCTTTCTGCACTTCGTTGAGCTTTTTGGTCAACGCAGATACACGGCCAGAATTTGCACGGTGATTAGATTCAAGCTGTTCGTACTGTTGTTTGAGCTTTAGATGGTCATTACGCAGTGATTCAGGCGCGCTAGCCCAAGGGTCTGCATCTGCGCTTGATGCTGGCTCTTGCTCTTGCGGTTCATCGTCATCGGTATTGCCATCGTCTTGCTCATGATCCAACTCGTTTACTTCATCATCATTCGAGTCTTTAGAGTCGCTGTTGATTTCGTTAAAAAAGTTGATTGCTTCATCGTCATGATCATGTTGATCAACTGACTCAGCATTTTCATTGCTAGGGTTTTCCATTGTTGAGTGCCTCTTGCAGTCATAAAAAAACCCACTGCAATGAGTGGGTTCGTTAAAAATTCGGTTTGTTTATTCGGGTTCGTCTGCGGGTTTGCGTAAATCCCTTGGGTATGTCAGTAGGATTTCATCTATCATCGCAATCTTGCCGCGCAGTAATGCGGTATCAGCTTCATTTGCTGGCGTAGCCAATTGTTCTAAAATGTCCTGACGGTCCTTGATCAGCTTGCGCTGAATCGCTTTCCAGCTATCGCTCGTGATGTTAAACATTAATCAAGTCCATAGTTTGCGGTGATGCCAGCTTTCGCTTTAATGTTCATTTCCGCTTCAAACTTATCCCACACCAGCGATGCTTTTTGTCTAACCTTCTCGATTTCGACCAGTAATTTTTCACTGTTTATCTTGTCGTTTTGCGCAAGCTTCATTATTTCGATGCGTTCTTGTCGCTCACTGTTCTGCATATCAGCGCCAATCTGTTGCATCTTGATTTGATTGTTAGCCTGTAATTCTTGCTGTTTAATCGATGCTCTGAACTGTTCAATCTGCATATCAAATTCATTCTTTTGCTGTACACCTTGTTGGCGCATTTGCTCAATTTGTAATGCGGGATCTTGTGGCTCATTACCTTTGTTGGCTTCCATATCGGCTTGATACTTTGTGAGCTCTGCATCAGTTGGGATAATAGAAGCTGGTAGTTGTTGGGTTTTAGCCCATTCACGCATTAACTGAACTGATTTGATTTGTAGCACTGGGGCGAATATAGGCGAGTTACCCGCGATACTAAGGAAGTTAGTTAGCGCCATACCCACTTGCTCTTTAATGAGTAATGCCGAGGTGCCACGAGCATCAACCTGATAATCACCTTTGATCTCGTTGTCGTCAGACTTCATCATATTGAAGTGATAGAAATCGCTAATCATCGGCTCTGTTATAAAGTCGTCCCACTGCTTGACTTGATTGCGGCGCACTGTATTGGCAGCATTCATCAGCATTGACATACCGCCAAGCGTTTGAGTTGATTGGCCTTGCTCGCCTTGCTGCAGCATTGGCACACCGGATACTTCATCAAACAACACTCGAGCCGTGTTATAGATAGCGCTTAGCTCATCGATGTGACTGTTAAACTCAAACGTGGTGAACGCTTGCTTAATATCTTGTGTTGTACCGGCTACGTTCCAAAACTTTCCTGGCCTAAGATCCCACTTACCATCTTGAGGTTCGACAAGCTTTTTGTTGACCCCAATTTGAGGACCAGAAGTAAGCGCGCCATTGTCTAAAATCATGCGCCAAGTAGTATTGATAATCGCCTGTTCGTCACGCACCATTCGCGGTATGCCATAACCGAATATGCTAGAATCATCTAGCTCCCAGTTGTAAACGCGATAAGGCATATCTTGTGTGTAGTCCATCAGCGTTAGCCGCGCACCAAGCACTATGCCGCCGCAATAAAATACAACGGCTTCATGTTCATCAACATAATCGTCATCACTTGGGTCTAGCTCATCAATGATCCCTAATTCAGCCAATACCCTTTCCGCTATTGGCCCGTGATATTCCCACGTTTCATAACGTGTATCGTTTAGCGTGTCAGACAAACCAGCCAGAATGCGCACATCATCCATATACGTGCTTCTGTGCTGCGTTTGATTACTGGTCATGGCCAACACTTTGTTGATCTGTTCTTTCTTAAAACCTTTTTTATTCGCTAAGCCGCGCACTTGCTTCTTGCTTAAATAGCGGCGCTCGAATACGAACTCAGCTTCTTCAATACTGGACGCCGACATATCAGGGTAAAAGTCCCAAGGGCGCACCACTTCACAACCAGGCGTAAATAATTGCTTAATAACGGTGATGAACTCGCCAGACTCTTTATCTTGCACGTAAGCCCTATCAGTTTTACCCAAAACAACCGGACCTTTGATAATGCCGGTACCAATTACTGCAGCATCGTGAATAACTTCACGGCACTTAGCGTTGTACTTGGTTTCAACTAACTGGTCCTCGATAGTCTTTTCCATCTTGTCGCAGGCTTTATTGATGATCTCTTGTTTACGCTCAGCAACATCTGAGTTAGTGATCACGTTACCTTGCTCATCCTGGTACTGCGTATCACCCACGCTAAATGCCGTGTCTTTATCATCCAGCATATCGACAAGCTGTGGCATTGGTGTTGCTTTAATACCCCAGTTCTTATCGTCATTTGGAAAGAGCAGATCAACTAACTGAGCTTCACCCGCATTTGTTTTAGCGCGAGTTAATTTAATGAATGTCTTAGCTTTACCCTCCATGGCTTTAAGCGTGTCAGGGTCATACTGGCCATGATAGTTACGCAAATCTTCAACCATGCGGGTATCGATATTGCCACGTTGATAAATGTTCTCGGCTAACTTTTGTTCAAGCTCCATCGCCAGCACATCGAGATCTGACTTGGGATCGTATTCATGCCCGTAGTCTTTAGATTTTGCGGTATCTGACATGCTAATTAATATCCTGTAGTTGAATCTGCAGCGGCGGTTTGCTGTGCGGTTTGTCTAATCTTTTCAGTTGATTCGTAATCAATCTCACCTTGCGCGCCCTGCGCTAAGTATTGAAGCCCATCGTGTGGGTGACTGAACTTGTTCTTGTTTGCTGCAGTGGTGAACCTGGCATCACCGGCAACTTGAATACGGCGCAATTGATAGCCACCGTTAAAACCTTTGCGCAATGTCTTGCACTCATTACCGAGAATGAATGCACACACGTTGTCTATTTTGCTTTTTAAGAAGAAACGCACAGCCTCCCATCGGTTATCGGGCTTGTTGCTCGTTGTACCGTAGGCGTTAATGCCGTATTCCATATTAAGAATTTCAATCGGGCTGTTTTCGTCATTGCCTGATTTAGCGATACCGGACGGATCGCAGTAAGCTTCATACTCTGATTTTGAGAATGTCGGATAGTCACGGCGTAGAATAGGCATTAGATCATCCATGAATGAGCGGATACCCATATTCTCACTGATAAACTCTCGAATGACTCGCAATTGACCTTGTGGAGTGAGCTGACCAATGATGCAAGCCGGTGTTCGCCCGAAGTCGAACCCCATTAATAACTTGCCGTGTTTCTTTATTGGCAGTAAGCGCAGCGATGTAGTGTGTAAAACATCGTTCCATTGCCCTTGGTATATCGCCATGCCCGTTGACACTGAGCCATATTGATTGGCTAGGTTGACCTTGATCCAATCATCACCTTTACCCTGAACCTGCTTGATGTAATAACCATCAGGTAAGTTAACTAGGTTTTCAGCGTTCGGGTTAGGTTTCCACTTGGTGACTATCTGATCCTTTATTGTGATCTGGTAATCAATCACGCCGCCAGGTTGACGTAAGAACAGCCAATCTTTCGGGTGAGTTTCCTCGGCTAGTGCGTAATACCAGTGATCATCGTCTGGTGCGTTAGTATCACCAATCATTCCATGCCAACTAGCGCCGCCATCAATAGCAGACGGGTAACGCCCATGGCGACCATCACACATATCGACAACCGGCTTTGCTAGCTCTTTTACTTCATTAAGCCAAAATCCTGTTGCCTGTAAACCCCTGAGTTTTCTAACTGCATCAGGCCTATCAAGTGCCAGGAACACCAGTTCAGCCTTGACCCTGGTGCCATCATCTAAATCAAAGTCCAGGTAATGTGTTGGCGGGAAGTCCTGATTAAACTTTCCAAGCTGACAATTATCGTTGTGGTACAAGTCGCACCAATCTTTAATTGTGGTGCCTTTTAAATCTGGGTAAGTGTTACGTACCGCAATGAAGCGGGTTTTGCGAATACCAAACGCATTAGGCTTTTGCTCGCACATCTGATTGAATACGCGCATCGCTGAGCCATACGTTTTACCTGAGCCAATAGGTCCCATGATAAAAGTGTTACGGCAGCGCGAACTAATATACTGATCAAGCACATCGCCTTGAGCGGCAACATAGAATTCGTAAGTCGTTTGCTCTGACACACTATTACGACTCCTCTGTATCTGCTGCTTTGGCTTTTTTGGTTCCGGTGTAATCATGTACGATTACTTTAGCGCGCTGTGAAATCTCCACTTTTTCAGTAAACATCTTGAGATTTTTACCGAGCAACTCTAAGCCTTTCAATTTTGGGTTAAACTGAATGTTATGAACTATGTCACCATTCTCTAAGTAAGTGATTTTGATGCTATCAATAGCCCTTGCCACTTGCTCAGGAAGCTTATCTATATCTATATTTGTGTTGCCTTTAAACGCCAGCCGCGGATCTAAAAACGCCGTGGCCGCAATCTCTTGCAGTATCCGGTCTGAGGTGATCTCAATCTTTGCGAACGCACGAGCCATGTGCCAATCAATTGCGTGTTTAACTCTTGGCGTGTTGTACATGCGCGAACCTGCCGACTCTGATGATTTCTCACTGAGGCCAGCGCGAACGGCTGCGGCTTTCATGCACTTATCAACAAGGTATTCCATTACGAATAGACGCTCTCTATCTGTGAATTTAAACTGCGTCCAATCGTAATGCTCCTTATTAGCGCTCATCTTCTAAACCCTCAAGCTGTCTAAGTAGTACCTGTGCTTGCAGCTTTTTAATCTTATCGTCCAGTGCTGCACTGCGTTCTTTTATTCTGTCGTCAATCTCTGCGCTGCGTTCTTCTCGTAAACTTTTACGCTTTTGATAGAACCAGTTAACAAACGCAGTGGCTAGCGCACAAGCAATACCGACAATTAACCCAACATCCATTTGTGTAATGAACCCACCAAGCGCCGTAAAGAATGAAGCAATGTAAGAAACTGCAGGTATCAATTTGTTTGCTCCTAGCTCAGTCGTCACGCTCATGTTTTAGCCGCCATTGTTGAAGTCGCTGTAAATGCGCATTGCATTTATCAATCGAGTTCGTTTGTTTAAGTGAATGGTTAAGTAAGTCGAGATTTGAAGTCCCGATAAAAATAGGTTTGTCGCAGTAATCAAGCCAATCAATCGGTGGCAGTACATAAACCGTTTTGGTCTGTGTTACCACTTTGACAATTGGTTGACTTGAGCAACCGCAAAGCGTCACCAGGCAACAAAGCATTAGCCCAATCTTTAGTAGGTTCATCGTCTGAGGTCCTTAATTGAGCGGCTTCTTGCAACCGGCTTTCGTGAGTCGCTTCTAAGTCGGCAACTCGTTTACGGTTTTGTGTATTCAGTTCGGTAATAACTCGATAATCACGTTCAAGCGTTTTAATGTGTTCTGCCTGGTTATCGTTACTGCTCGATAAGGCGCTAATGCTCACTGCAGATTGCAGCAAGTCGTTATCTTTATGGGCTATCTTTGTCTTTAGGCTTTCATTGCTCACCAGTAGTAATGCGATGATGGCTATCACTGCAACGCCTAGCGCTATTTTAAGGTTAGCTAACATGCTGTAAGTCCCTTAAACAATAACGCCGTTCATCAGAACGGCGATTGATTAACCCTTGAACTCGCTTACCTTTGACGTATACCCAACGAGATAGCTCATTGCATGCGCCTACTCTGTCATTGGCTAACAACTTCTTGCGAAGCGTAGAGGCCCCAAAAGCCTCTGCTCCAACGTTATAGATAAAACTCAGGTAAGCGATGTGTTCGCCATCGGTTAGCGGTGGTGCCAAGTCAAGAAGTTGGTTATTGAACTTGTGTAGGCTGTCAGCAAACATATCGATGCACTGGTTAGCGCTAAACTCCATGCCTGCTTTAATGTGTGGTCCAGTTTGACCGAAGCAAGCAGTTTCAATACCTGCCAGGTCATAGTAGGTATTGCGAACCTCACCCTCTTGCGTAGCAATGAAAGTGCCACCAACTGCGAGCGAACCTATCAGGCCAACAGCGAGTAAGCGCGCTTTGATGCTCATTACACGATGACCCAATCTTCTGAAATCATATCGGTCTGAGAAGCGAGCCACCCTGCTAGCATAGCTCTGCGACCATCAGCATTAACCGTGTACATATCAAGGTGCGGTAATATCTCACAGGTATCTACACCATGATTTTTATACACGCTACCCTCAAACATAGAATGGGTTTGACCTTGGCTACCTGCATTGTAGATAACCCACATACCTTTACCGTTCCAACCTTTGCGAGCAACTTTACTTCCCGCCTTTGCTGCTTCAATCGCTTGGCCGAAGGTCAGTAATTCACCGCCAGGCTTGACCGCTTCATACGTCTTTTCAAAAATGTCAGGCTTACACGGATAGAACTCACCATTCACGCCTTTGATAATCCAATCACCAATGTTTGCAGTCATTACGCCCTCAAGCGTTAAAATCATCACATCATTAGCATTGCAACTGGTCAGGCTTTCAACGTTAAAACTAAACTCTTGACCCTCATTCATCAGCCGCATAAGTTCAATTACAGGTTCTTTATCGCCAGTAAACTGCACAGCTTCAACAATGACGGGTTTCTTTTTGAATTTAGGCATGTTCGGAGTTCTCCATGAAGTCCAACAAAAAAGCCCCTGCATTTCTGCAAGGGCCGGAAACAAAAAAGGCCACCGGTTAAGGTAGCCTTTGAATTAGATTGTGGTTTTCTGCCACGATGGGGAAATAATAAGCTTTTTAAGAGTTAAGTCAAGGATTGGTACGCTTTCAATTCACTCTCAAGCAGCATCACCTGGCCATTCAACTTAAACACCATCCCTTGCGCCGTGTCGAGCTCATCTTCTAGCTGAGCGATGTGAGTTTCTAGTGCTTCAACATACCGAACGGCTGCAGTTAGTACGTCTGCACTCATTTCTTCTTCGTTAGCGTTCGCCGCAGCTTCGGCATGAAATTCGCTTGCCAGCTCATCAATAGTTAGCGGTTCATCTTCAACAGACTCACCCGACTCTTGTCGCTGCATATCCGCTATCTGCAAGCCTATTGGTAAATCATTCAAGCGAGTAACTGCTTCATCAAGCGTCATAGTGCCGCGACCAACACGACTAAACAAACCGTTAGCCACAAGAGTACGCTTGTTCTTATCATCAAGCGGCAGTCCAATAAGCTCATGCGCTGCGATGTAGCAATCCTTTTTACTGTAGCCGTCAGCCATTCCAATACCAAGAACGCAAACTCTAAGTTCTTTAGCTCTCATGCTAATCAATTCTTCAATATCCATACCAACCTCACTATTTAATTTAAATTATTGCAGACACAATCAAAAGCATCATCCCGCCGATAACAGCGGATATAGCTGATATTGGAATTAGCACTTTTTCAACAATAAACGTAATCACCTGACTTACTTCTTTTTGGTAGCATACAACCTCATAATACATAACCAATAGCACAACAATAATGCTAAAAACTGCAGGTGAAATAAAAGCAAATGCAATAATATCCATACCTACTCCTTATCACTAACTAATTTAAAAGAAAACACCACGTAGTCATCTTTCTGTTCATAATTCGTAACATAAGTAATTACGGCTGAAAGCGACTCGCCAGTTAAAAGACTGCTACCAGTAGATTTAGATTGTTTTAGTTCGTTAAGAGTAATCAAATCACCTTTCTGAAAGCCTCTATCACTATTTTTTCTTATTTCAAAAGTTTTGCAGCCGCTTTTTACCGCATCGAAGTAGCAACTAAGTATCTTTAAATCATGCGATTGAGAATAGTCAGTTAACAATTTACCAGCATTCATACCTATCTCCATCTGTTTGCCCTATCGCGTTTGCGGTCTGATTTGTTAGTTCTGTTCCTTTGCGCTTTATTAATGTCATTACTCAATTCTGACTTGCTCAATGTTGCCTTACCATAATCAACGTGACCAACCCCGCCGCCTTTGACGACTTCCTTTCTGCCTGCTTGAAATACTGCGTACATTGATTCCCCTTTTAAATTCACCCTATTAAGTTTGTAGCCTGCACTTCATAATCGTATAGCCTAGTAGGGTTATTCATTCTTTTATTTACTATGCTGGTGCATAAGGATTTACTCTTATACGCAGATACAACGTGCTTAAATCCGTAAGCGTCAACCCTGACTAATAGAAATGCTTTAACAGCCATCATTCCACCCTTAAAAGTTATCAGTTAAGTGATTTTGTTCACTCATGCCACCTGGTATTTATTTGCAAAATTATTTAACTCAACGCCTTTATCAAGCGCTCTACGCATAATCTCAACAGTTATAATCAATTCGCTTCGACAATTTTTATTTCTAACATCTTGCTCGAAATGTCGATACTCAGCTAAATCGCAATTCAAATACTCAGGAACAGAAGTAGCCCAAGGCGATGATGAGTCTTGCTTGCTCACCATCTTCTTGCCTTTTATTATTTTTATTACAGGCTTGCTCTTGCCGTGAACCTCCCAAAGCATCCACCCGTAAGGAATTTCACTTGGTTTAAGCAAGCCTTTTGGTGTTACATAAACCCTAAAGTCTCCCATCCCAGAACCAGGCTTACGCCAAGGCTTCTTTTTGTCAGCCAGAAAATCGCTTCTTGACACCTTAACCTCTGCAAGCAAGCTCTGTCCGCAAAGAGAAACCCCTAATACATCAGGCTGTTCACCGATATTGACCGATGTGATATTAGAAAACGAAAGCGGGTAATTCATTTTTCGCAATCTTAAAGCAACAAAGTCGGCTATTTCATCATGAGTCATATTATCTACAGCACTCATAGCTCACCACCAAAGCTACAATCCGCATCGTATAAGTCACCAAGGACTTGCTTTATTGCGTCATGATTTATCGGAGCCAATCTCCCGCCATAAACATGGTCGTAAGCAGCATCAATCGCCTTTTCGCGTTCTGTCACTATTGGCTTAGCAAGCCCAACAGGTATAACGCATAGGAAATCATTTTCATCAGCAAAGCATATCGATTTAAGATTAACCATTTCAGCTTTGTACTTGCCGCATTCGGTAGCAAACATCATTCCGACCTTGACACTAGCGCCGGAATCAAACATTTCTTGTGTGTAGGTTGTCGGTTCGCTTTGGCCCGCAGTAGGTCCGGACTTAGCAATGCACTTCTGCTTCAATGCTGGTCGCCAAAACTTATTGTCAGCACTCAATAAAACGTACTTAGCCGCTACGTCATTCGACCACTTTACGCCATCGCTTGACACGTTAACCATCACATCACTGGGAACTGGCTTAGTTTCCGTGATTATGCGTGGTGCGAAATAGCTTACACAATGCCCCATATAGACACCTTTGTTCGCGCTATCAACCTCGCGACCAGCACTTAACGGCATGCCGCCAATAACATCACCCTCAACAAACTTAATCCCACACGCTATAAAATATAGGCTACCCCCCTCCTTAAATTCATTCATCATCACTCTCCTTGCAGAAGCTAAACACATACGAAAGATACAGCGCGCAAAGTAATGACATTACCGAACCAAGCGCACCCACTAACAACCAATCAGTTAAATTCATCATGCAATCCCCAAGTCTATTTCTAACGCCGTTTGATCTAACGTTCTGCGCGCTAACGTTGCCGCTCTTTGTTCATCGCCGTACATGAGATCAACCGCCTGCATGTAATCATCGTAATAAACCGTGTTAAATACGTGATTGCTGATTGTCTTGTTGCACAGCACACTTAACTGATTAGCTAAATGGTTCTTGGTTAACAGTATCTTTCCAGTGCCGTGACATACCTGGCATTCAAACAACTGGTTAAACTTCTTGCTGTATCGCTCACCAACACCGTTGCAGCTTGAACAAATTGGCACCTGGCACACTTCACGAACGACCATAAAACCCATCGCGGCAGCTATCGATTGCTCATAACCCTTGCCAACAAAGAAGCGCGTGACCGCCTTACCCAGTATTCGCATGGCGTATTCGCTGCCCGATATTTTGGCCTCAAGAATTTTAACGCCGAGTGGATGCGACAACTGGACCACTGCAACAACACCCAATGCATCTTCTGATGAAAATAGGCCTTTGCCGCCGGTAATAGCACCGATGTTTAATGACTTGATATTGGTCATCGTAAAAAGGCGCTCAATTGTTAGCATATTGTTGATTCTCCACAATTCTTGACAGCTTCACGCCTTGGCGCAAATGCGCGCATGGCTGTTGTAAACACGTTTTTCGCTTTAATATCAATAGGTTTGCTACTTGCGCTGCATTCTGACTTATCAGTAATTTCAATAGGCTCTCGTGTTAAGCCTTTTCCCCTTAATGCCTGGCCCAATGTCACGGTATCTAGTGAAAACAAATGACAGCATCTAGCGATTGAAACAACGTTATTTTTGTAGCATTCCACCGCTGATTTAATGCGTTGATTTTTATCTATTCTGTGATGCATTAAAATCTCACCGGTTGGTGCTAAATGGTCGCCGGTATAACGATTTGTTTTAGCGCAGTGAACACAACTACCTGTTCGCGTATATCTCAATGTATGGCCACACGGTATTCCTGTGCTGCGCGGTATGTGCGGAACGTTGGACTCATACGTTGGCAGATTGTGTAATTCTGCAAATATTCTGGCTTGTTCTTTAGCTCGCATCCTTAATTCCCCCAAACAAAGCCAGAAGCCCTGCATCGCGTTTATCTTCGTTGCTGCTACCTTTCCACCCCGTGAGGCGATTAAATAGCGCTGCGTTAGTTTTTGCGGCCTTAACGGTTCCTTTAAGCGGCTTAATCATCACGACATTGACGCCCATATCCTCTAAAAAGGCTTTTAGGTGTCTTGCGGTGGCTTTCACTCGACCAATGTCTTGGGCTATCTTGAGTTTTGCTTTTGGGCCAACTTTGTATTTCTTCGAGAACACCGATTTATTCGCTTCAACATCCTCAATGATTACAATCAAACTAGCTTCACGCTTTTGCACAACTGCGATGAACTTCACCAGTTCAACAAATGATTTAGTGCATAGGTCCAATATCTGACCTTTTTCGGTGATGGCTACACCGCTCTTTTCAACATCTGGGTCTATTGCAATAATCATTTGTATTTCACCGCCGTATTGTGCAAGTAGGTATTGGCTTTCTTTCGTCCATCGTCTTGAAAAAATAACCGTTCGTATTCGTTTGAAACTTCTTGCTTTAGGTTTTCCGGTATCACCCGCATTCGACTCATAACAAACTTCACATCACTTTCGCCGCGCCTTGCATACCAAAACTTGGGGTATCCGTGAAACTTAGCTGTTGGCTTCATAGGCTTTTCGACTTTCTGAATGCCCGAGTAGAAATCCGGTGCGTCATCTTCAAGCTGTTTGCGTATGGCCATATCTACGCTTCCTTGCTGCTAACCTCAGTGATTGCATTCTTGCTTCGAGTGCCGTTCTTGGTTGGCGCTGCTCGACTTGTTGGTCATGTTCGGCCCAACGGCTATTCGCTTTGTTTTCTAGCAGTGGCGTATCGCGTCTTGGTATGTATTCGCCACGCGCTTGCTTTACTGCAAAGGTTTTCATGTAGCTAGCGAATAACTTGAACGCTCTGTCTTGCGGCAAGCTCTTGCACTGAAAACCACACTTCAAACGTGCTGCGTGTTCAATGTCGCTAGCAGGCTTCTTGCGCTCAACCATGCGAGTGAACGCTTCGATTAATTCAACTTCGCTTAGCGTTCCTGGGTTACACCATTCGATAAACTGGCCGATGCTTGGAAAAAATGGGCTCGTGTCTTTTTGTGCCTGGGCAATGCCTTGGTTTATCTGTTCGCTGGTCACAATGCCATGCGATGCAAACGCTTTGGTCCAGGCCTGTTTAAACGATTCAAACTCAGCTTGAGATTTAAACGCTTGCTTGTACGCAGGCTTAGCAGCAATCAAATGCTTGAATACTTCGTTAACAATCCCTGTCGCTGCGCTTTCGCTATTCAGTGAAGTACCGTTAGCATTGTGAGGCTTAACGCTTTGCTGCTCGATGTACTCGATTGCGTTGTTCGCGGTTTGACTCAGTGATTTAATTGCCATGACTTGCACCTCCAAATTCAACGACCAGACCCTCAGCCCAGCTCGTGCTATTCCAATCAAGTTCCTCAGAAGCTTGCTTTGCACTGTCACGCTTTCGATTGGCTAGCCAGTTATTCACAAACTGCATCAGCGTTGTTCGAGTGCGTAAGCTTTCAGGATTAGCATCAAACCAACCAATCATGTTGCGTAGCTCTTGGCTGATATCAATGTCTGGGTAAAGCTCTGTGAAACGCTCAATCTGCTTTGCATCGATTTTCATCACGCCGTTGTTTTGCAGAGGTAACCCAATTGATTTTTTTTCAGGTTCGTAAGCTTTCTTGTTCCCTTCCTTGTTCCCTTCCCTTCCCTTCCCCTCGTTCTTTTCTAAGCCGCGTGATTGACGCGTGGTTGACGCGTGGTTGACGCGTGAATCATCACCACTTAACTCATTGATATTATTGGCATCATTAATTACTGTCGCGTTATCTTCGCTTGGCACAGGGTATTCACTCGCTCTTTCCCTGTTATTTATCACTTGGTGACGGCCAAAAGATGGAATACAGCCGTAATCCACGCCTGAAACGTTGTACTTGACGATAAATCCACGCGTGACCAACGCGTCAAGCACGCGTGGAAAGTCAACTTCATCGTATGGAAGTACATCCAATTTTATTGACCTAGGCGTCCACTTGAATCGCCCCTCTCTGTCGCAAACAGTAAATAGCCCAACAAAAACTAGGCGCAGTGGAAATCCCGTTTCTATCTCTGCTTCAAACAACATTTCATGCCTGAATAGCTCTGGTTTTACAGTTCTAATTCGTGCCATATCGATTCGCCTTTTACCTTGTTTGAGTCATCAGTGAGTCATCAGTGAGTCTTCACTGAGCCCTCAAACGCCCTACAAACTTTTCCCTATGTTCATTCGTTTACGTTTTTCAAAATCAATGCAGCAGTCATCGTCACAAAACAGCTTTGGCTTTGCGATAGGCTCATAGCAGTTGTGACAGTTACCCATAACCGGTAATGCATACTTAGTGCTGCGGTGATTGTTGATAGTCGCGCTCAAGTGCGCATCAGCTTCTTTAGCTGCAATATCGCCCTCATTCATGTGACGACTCCTTTAAATTTTCCGACTGTAAAGCCTGAATAAGTCGAACAACTTTGGCGTGAGAAACACTTGCTATTCCACGTTTGGCAAATTTGTAAGTGTTGTTATATGGAATGCCATGAGCCTTGCAGAATCTAAACAGCATCCCTCTGGTTCGCAGCATCGTTATAAGCCGAGTTCTAACAGGCTCAATTCCAATGATGTGATGTGAAATTTCTTCTGACTTATCCATGCTATTAGCCTCGGATCTGCGAACGTAAAGCGGTATCAATCTGAAACACCAACTGAACAGAGCGAATAGCAGTAGCGTGAATGTCTGCGTACTCATCAGTTGTGATCACGCCATCTTCACGAGCTTTAAGAATGGTGCGGCTTAAATCACCCAGTTGAGACTGAAAAGACAAAAGGAGATCTGAAAAATCTTCATCTGTTACGCCGTCAGGATCTGGCTCATTAACTAAGATGCAATTTAATGACTTAGCCCAGGCGCCTAAAATACGGTTATCACCTGTCATGTTGGTGATTGCTATTGCTTCGCCGAGGTTTAGCTGATGGAAATCGCTATCGTTATTTAGCTTGGCCAGTAACGTCTTAGGGTTCTTGCCTAGCTGTCTAGCCAAGTCAGATATGTTGTGAACATCAATGAGTGACGCCGCAGCTAAAAGCGGGTCTTGCGAAAAGTCATTCCCTTTTCGCGTGTCTTTCTTACTAAAGAACATATAATTTCCTTATCGATTACTTAGAACAGGCCGGATCTTCAACCCGTAACTTCTTCTTAGTGATTTTTTCAATTTGATGGGCGCGCAGTAATGGCACTCTTTCGCCCCACATCGATACAGATGCGTGAGAAATGCCTAACGCTTTAGCTGTAGCGGTTACGCCACCAAAAAAACTAATGACTTCTGACTTATTCATATTGGCTCCAAAGCGCAAAATGTATGTAAAGTTACAAACATAATCCGAATAGTAAGCCCGCTTACTATTTACGTCAAGTAAAACTACGGTGCGAAATCCACTATTGAGGTGTAAGATTACTTACATGGAAAATATGAAAATGAATGAGCGCATTCGTGCGCGCAGAAAAAAGCTGAAGCTCTCTCAGGAAAACGTCGCCAATCACATTGGGGTTAATCGCGTGTCTGTTAGTAATTGGGAAACTGATGAAAACGCGATGCCTAAAGGTGAAAACCTATTGAAACTTGCTGAGGTTTTAAGAGTGGCACCACAATGGTTAATATCTGGTGCAGCTATTGACGATACAGACCAATTGCTTGATGAGGTGACATCTGAGGCTAGCAAGTTGCTTTACGAATCAATGAGAGAGTTAAGAGAAATTAAAGGTGAGGGTTTTGACCCGCGATTTTATTTCCCATCTACCGGAAGCGGTAAGACGTCAACACTTTTAAATACTCTTATTGATTTAGCAACAAAAGACAAAGGCGAGAACGTTGAACAAATTGTGCTTGGCGGCTTTGACTTATGGGATAGCGGCACACCACTTAACGATGATGAAGTGGCTTTGCCATTTTATAGGGAAATAGAATTGTCAGCAGGAAGCGGATCAACGTTAGTCAAAGAAGATACAACATTTAAACTGCGCTTTGCTAAGTCCACGCTGAGAAAGCTTAGCGTTAATGCTAGTGATGCTGCTTGCGTCACTGTAGCGGGCAACAGTATGGAGCCAGCGCTAAACAACGGCGCGACAGTTGGCATAGACACATCAAAGAAAAATATTGTTGATGGTAAAATGTATGCCGTTGATCATGGTGGAATGCTACGAGTCAAGATGCTTTACCGACTACCTGGTGGCGTAAAGCTAAGAAGCTTTAACATGGAAGAACACCCTGACGAAGTAGTCGCATTTAGCGAAATAAGAATTATCGGCCGCGTATTTTGGTCGTCAAATTTCCATTAATATCAACCGCAAAGGATCTGCATGGATAATAACAAACCTGAGCCACCTGAATTTATAACAAAAAAGCGAGTAGAGTCGGAAGAAGATATATATGCTGAATTAAAAAAAGCTCAATATGAAAGCAAAGTAAAATCCGAAAGAAGCCAACTGTTCATTATCTTATGGATAGGTCTTGGCGTAATGTTTTCCGCGCTTTCCGACAAACTGAGTGTCATGCACTGGATTATTGCTCTAATCATCTCAGGCGTTTACTCATTCGGGTTCTACAAAAAGTAACCTAACCAGACACGCCAAAACCACAACCCGCTAATAGCGGGTTTTTTTATGCCTAAAATTTACCTCCCCAATAAATCCTCAAAATTTAATGTAAATAAACTTACAAACTTATTGACACGATAAAGTAAGCTGACTTACTATTTGTGTAACCCAACACTACAAAGCGACTTTGAAATGTCAAAAGCAATCAAAAGCAAAAGCCAAATAGAACGCGAGTTACTGCACATGCTTGCTATTGCATGTTACCGCGCACCATCTGGTCCTCTAATGAACTGCCCTAACGTCATTAGTCGCATTAAGGATCTTGAGCGTCACATCACGCTAGCGCTTCACAGCGACAAGTTTGATAGCGAGTTCTGTCAACGCACTGGCTTCATTAACAAAGACTTTTCAATGTCAGTTAATTGTCACGGCAAAGTTAATTTATATCGCAGAACGCACCAGTTAACCCCAACACAGGAGCAAACAGAATGCGTATTACCTCAAATCAAGTTGGTGACATGCTAACTAACCGTATCGCAAACATGATCGCTAATGATGAATTGCGTGAAGAAGCGATAGAAATGAAAGCTGAATACATTGAAAAAATGTTGATGGACGGTGAAAACGTCATGGGCTACACGCTTGAAAGTATTGCCGACACTGTGTTGTCACACGATTTAGCCACTAAAGCCGTGACCGCATTGTTTTTGTATGACCGGACAGTGTTTTTTAAAAACGAAATGCAAGCTGAGCTTAGTCGTGTTGCGTTAGAAATCGCGCCAAAGCTAGTTGCAGCAGAACAGGAGTATTAACCATGCAAACCTATTACTTACAATTCAATCCTAAAGCTAATGCGCCAGGCGGCACGTTTAAGCAGTTAATGGCCATCGATGCCAAATCGCTTGATAGCGCAATGGCGTTAGCTGAAAAGCAATTGCGTGAAGATGGAATAAAACGCAAGCACTTCATGCTTCGTGTTGCTGTACTAACTAAAGATGATTACGAGTTTGCCACTGCGAGCGAGCCTGTTGAAGATACTGTTGCTGTTGAAGCGGTTGAAGCAGTTGAACCAAAGAAACAAGCTGCCCCTAAAGTATCTCCAGCAGCAAAAGCCGAGCCAGCTAATGATGATAGCGATCCGTTTGCGCAATTTGTTGAAGCCGCAAAGTGGACCGTTGAAAAGTTAAATACCAAATTAGAAATGCTGCCACCTGGCGAACGCTTAGTTATCGATAACTTGGACGATGAAATCTATCACTCATGCATCGGTGTCAGTACCAGCAAGTTAAAAATGTTTATCCAATGCCCTAAGAAATTCAAAGCGCATTACATCGACTGCATTATCCCGCGCACGGAAAAAGCCTACTTTGATATGGGTAAGGCTATTCACACACTAACGTTACAGCCATGGTTGTTTGCTAGCTCTTACATCGAGCAAGCCGAAGATATCAAAGTCCGTAACGGTAAGAAGTGGGATGAATTTAAAGCCGCAGCCGGTAACAAGGTTGTACTCACTAAAGCGCAGTGGGCTGAAATGCCAATCATGCGTCAATCACTTGAAAACGAACCTACCGCCCTAGCGCTAACCAAAGGTGGCGTAGCAGAACAAAGCTACTTCATGCGTGATGTTGAAACCGGCCTTATCGTTAAGTGCCGTCCTGATTACAAAATCGGTGACTTGATTATCGATTTAAAGTCAGCAGCTAGCGCAGCAGTAAAAGACATTCGCTGGAACTTCAAAAAACTGGGCTACCACATTCAAGACGCGCTTTACACCGAAGTATCACAAGCCAAAGAGTTTGCGTTCCTGGTTGTTGAGTCTAGCGCGCCGTTCGTGTGGGTTGGTCCTGTTGCATTCGATGAAGAAGCCAAGCGCTTTGGCTATTTGAAATACCGCAAAGCATTGCGCGAACTCAAGCAGTGTATGGAAACTGATATCTGGCCAGGTTACACAGATGAAATGGTCACTATCGAATTAAACAAGTTTGAAAGCGATGAACTCGAAGCGCTTGAAACTGAACAAGCACAAGCTGAATACGAACAGCACAGCCACGCAGCATAAGGAGCAGGCTATGAGTAAGTTATCTTTTCCAATGTTTACACCAGTATTTGAACATGACGGACGCGATGACGGCGAGCAGATTTGTTTTGAGTCTTACCTAATGGACGCAGTTCAATGTCAGCAAAAAATCGAGTTATTCAATGGCAAATATGGTGCAGCTGCAGTTGGCATGGTTATGCCGTTTAGTAACCGCATTGAGGTGATCAGTCATTACAGCTCTGGAGTACACCTCACCACTACAACCATCGAAGCCACATTCTTAAAGTTCGGTGTTGATTACGAAGAATTTGAAGATGGCCCAGGCAATTTTAGCACTGTCATTTATTTAAAAGATGACGGGCAAATCAGCAGCACAGCAGTTCACAACGTTAAGTTTATCAGCAGCATTAAGGAACAAGAAGATGTCAAATAATCAGCCAGCCATAACCAAAGAAGAAAGCAAGCCTAGCCGCTTCTTGGTTCCCGCTAACTTTCAAGAAGCGTTCCAAATCGCTGAAATGCTAGCCGGCTCAGATATGGTGCCTAAAAACTATCAGCGCAAACCTAGTGACATTGTTATCGCTATGGCAATGGGTGCAGAACTTGGCTTTCAACCGCTTCAATCGTTGCAGAACATCGCAGTGATTAACGGTCGCCCATCAGTCTGGGGTGATGCATTCCGCGCAATGATTATCGGTTCGCCTGACTTAGTTGATTTTAAAGAGTGGTACGAAAATAACACAGCTTATTGCGTCATTAAGCGCCGTCTTGCGTCTGGTGCCATCGTTGAGTTTACCGGCTCTTTTAGTCTTGATGATGCTAAAGCAGCCGGCTTGTTAGGTAAGCAAGGCCCGTGGACACAATATCAAAAGCGCATGCAGCAATGGCGCGCACTGGGTTTTGCTGGTCGTGATGCTTATGCCGACCGCTTACGTGGCATTTGGATTGATGCAGAGGCTCAGGATATGCCGCCTGAAAAAGAAGTAAACCCAACAAAGCCAAAAGAGGGATCGCTTTTAAACCGCAAAATGGCGGCAGCAGAACAAGAAACCGTCAGAGAACCAGATCCAGAACCCGTTAACGACAAGTTTGAAATGTTGGGAATGGCCTTGCGTGATTGTTCTTGCATTGAAGAACTTGATGAAGTGGGTGCAGAAATCGGCAAGGCCCTTAACAGCAAGGCCATTAACGAAAATGCGCGCAAGTCGCTTGGTGTGGTTTACAACCGCTTAAAGCGCGAGCTTTCTGCAGTAGATAACGAAACTGGCGAAATCGCTTAACTGATAATTAATCGCGGCAGCAATGCCGCTCAATGGAGTAATACATGAACGCTAAAACCCAAGAAATTGAAACCCAAGTGATCAACTTGCCTATCGAAATCGAGAAGTTAAGCGCAGATGTTGGCGCAAAGGTTTATTTGCCAGTTGATGGCCTGGCGCCTTACCTGAACTTTATTAAGTCAGAAGCTTTGTGTGAAATACCGGAGCTCACCACTAAAAAAGGTCGTGACCGTGTGGCATCACTGGCAGCCCAAGTATCACGCAGCAAAACGGCTATCGAGAAGCCAGGCCGCGAATATCTAAAAGCGTTAAAGGCACAACCTAAGTTTATTGAAGCCAATTTAAAAACGTTTGTCGATGCCTGTGACGCTATACGCGATGAAACCCGTCAGCCGCTAACTAACTGGGAAGCAGAGCAAAAGCTAAAAACAGAAATGCTAGAAGCAAAGGTAAGCTTTTTCACTACCACGATTGAGCAGGTTTATTGTGAGCTCAATGAAATGGCAGCAACAGAGTTTGCTGAGCACCGCGAGTATGTGAACGAAGTCTTTGCTGAAATAAAAGAAACTGCCATCGATGACAGTTATGAAGATTACCAGGATAAAGCCGCAGCCGCTAAGTTGCGTTGTCTTGAAACGTTAGAGCAAATGCTAACTCAAATCGATACCGCTGAAACAGCTCACAAAGCAGAGCTAACCCGCTTAGCAGCAGAGCAGCAAGAACGTGAAACCCGCATTGCGCAAGAAGCCGCAGCCAAAGCGACAGCAGACGCAGAAGCCGCCGCCCAAGTGAAGATTGATGAAGCCAATGCAAAAGTAAAAAAGGCCGAGTTTGATACTCAAGCAGCAAAAGACATTGCCGAACATGAAGCTAATGCCAACTTAAAACAAGCCGAACTAGATGCACAAACAGCAAAAGAAGTTGATCAGCCGCTAGAAAATGATAGCCCTATTGGATTTACAAGACAATCCGCAAATATAAGCGAAGAAAGACGCCGCCAGGGTTTAATTAACCGCGATATAGCCGCTCGCTTAGTGGAAACGTTAAACATAGGTGAGTTGTTAGCGATTGAAATCGTCAAAGCCGCTGCGCGTGGACAGCTTGGCGCATTGACTATCAAGTATTAAGCAAGGGGGAAGCCATGTTTAACCAGGAAATCGCAGCAATGAAAGATGTGCCAGTTGACCAGGTGTTTTACACGCCGACTCAATTAGCCAAGTTGCTAGGTGTGGGAAAAACAAAACTGTATGAGTTGATTAAAGCAGACGGGTTCCCCAAACCATCGAGTCACCCGCTCTTTAACAACCGTTATAACTATCAAGATGTGATGAGCTGGCTGTATCAGAGCCAGAACGCCGCATAACCCTAAATAGAAATAAGGAATACTAATATGACTGAATATAACAACGGAGCTATAACAGCCCTGTCTTACATGGCAGAGCAAGGCGCAAGCAAGTCAGATGTGCAGCTCGTGGCCGATGTTATGAATATTTCGTTTAATAACATAGATGATAGTGATAAAAAACGCTTTATGGATGCTTATGGCGATTTTCCTTTTGTACAATATAGTGAGTGCGGTGAGCGTTGTGAACCATAAACTTCAATCGATTAGCGACCAAAGCAAAGTGAACGCAGAAGATATGCAGTTGACCCTTGAACTGGGTCTTAGCTTGGAGGATTTAGCATGAGCGTAATCAGATTTAAAGCAGCAAAAACATGGCGAGTAGATTTATATGGCCCGCTTGTTAAATTCGTTGGCTATCAACAACTTGAGCTTAAAATAAAGTCGCTTAAACCCGATTGGCAACCACCAGAATCGATTCCACGAGTCGAAATCGGCGCTGAAAATGAATTTTGGATAGCTGTTCACAGCAAGCTCGCAAATAAGAATTATGTGTACTTAGCTATTTACCAAAATAGACCTCTTCTTTTAAATGAAAATGGCGACCCGCTTAATGATGACTTTTTAGTAAATGTTGACGGTGATCCGCATGAGTCTATCGGTTGGGTGACCAATAAAAACCATTATGAATTTGATGATTTCTATGAAGCAATTGATTTCAACGATGATTACCATTTATTAGCCTGGGCCGAATATCAACCACCTGCATTTACTGGTTTAGATAACGGCGGTGCAGCATGATCCAACTCACCCAAAAGCATCGAGTCACCCGCTCTTTAACAACCGTTATAACTATCAAGATGTGATGAACTGGCTGTATCAGAGCCAGGACGCCGCATAACCCTAAATAGAAATAAGGAATACTAACATGACGCACATTAACGCAATTCAAACGCCACCACAAGTGAAGCTAACTCGCAGCATCAAGCGCAACATTTCAACCGGCAAAGAGACTGAAAACTTTTTGCGCACTCAAGAAGCCCTTAGTCGCATCGCTGCAGCCGAGTTATTGCCAGAACGCCGCAACACTCATGGCGATATTATTTATGGTACTGGACGCACCGCAGCGCATAAAGATGGCTGGTCATTAATTGGTAACCGCTTCACTACCAACAAGCTAGAAGCTATCGAGCATGCAAAGCGACTTGATCGCATGTTGCGGGGTTAACGATGGAATACACCCCAATGGACCCATGCAAAGAAGCGGTAAAGCGTGTCACTGACCGACTAGAAATACCGTGTATTTGCAACAACTGCGGGGGATTAGTTGAGGTGGCGCACCATTGCGCCATCTATGGCCACAAGCTTGGCAATTGGCCTTGGGTATATGCCTGCAATGATTGTGATTCATACGTTGGCATGCACCCAAGAACTAATCTACCCCTTGGCACGTTAGCGAATAAAGAGTTACGCGCACTGAGAATTAGAGCTAAGAACGCCTTTAACTACGCCTGGCAAATGCAAGGCATGAACCGAACCGATGGCTACACATGGTTAGCCAGCAAATTAGGCATTAAAAAATCAAAGTGTCACATCGGTTGGTCCGATGAAGCGCAATGCAAACAAATTATTGAGATATGTGAGGGATTATGAACAACGTACCCGCTTTCCTGCTTGAAATGTCTAAGCAAATGCATGAGCAGAATAACCGCTGTACTGCCGAGCCAGTGTGGCAAGTTCGCTGTAAAAGGTGGCGTATAACCATGAGTGGTTACTCTGATACTTTTGAGTTTGTAGATAGAGAGAACGAACACAGTGTCGCAGCAACTAACAAAAATGATGCTGAAATTAATCAGCAGATAATTGATTATCTTGATTGTGATCCTGATGACTTACCAGAAATGCTAGAGACATGGGTTGATGGTGAAATTGATGAAGATCTATCGGGTGAAGATAAGATTAACTACTTTCTTGAACATTTCGATCATGAATATAGTGAGCTAGAAGGCTTTGAACTATTTTGGATGGAAGAATATGAAGATGTTGTTAAAGGTGCGTTTTTAACCGAAGCGGATGCCAATTGGTTTATTCAACGCAAGCAGCATGATTACCCCAAGCTTTATACCTATGTAGAGTCAATGTACCACTGCCCTCAAATGATTGAATTGCGCAACTGGATAATGTCATTGACCAAAGCAGAGGTGGCAGCATGAGCCAACTCACCCAAAAACAAATCAAAGCGCGTGCCTACTATCAGGCGAACCGCGAACGGATCCTCGAACAAAAACGGGGTGACTATCAACCAGCCAGCGCAAAGCCTGCGGTGATGAAAGTAACCCGTAGCAAAACGGCTGAACAACCCAAGCAACCCACCAAAGCAGATATTGAATGGGATGGCATGCGAACGGCGCAGCACCAATTTAACAGTGTTATTAATGTTGATGCTGAATTTAAAGACCGTAAAGCCATCAATCAAGCAATTAGCGACCAAGGAAAAGTGAAAGCAGCTGCACGCCGCAAAGCAGAAGATATGAAGTTGGCACGTGAACTGGGTCTTAGCTTGGAGGATTTAGCATGAGCCAACGTTATAGATATGCTGATTACGTAACTGAAGATGGAGTGCTACTGCAGTTAGAGGTGTTCGACGAAGTAAGGCAAACGCCAAAAGGCGCTTGGGTTATGCGCGACAGATGGTCAAAAAAGCGCTTTGTATTGAATGGTTCTGGTAAGCGTCATTGCCATCAAACAAAAGAGTTGGCATGGGAGGCTTATCATAAGCGAAAACTTACGCAACGCAGACTAGCAGAACAAGCCTTAGAAAAAGCTGAATATGCGTTAGAACAAATAGCCCTGATGGATTCACCACCAGAAGAAAGCGCAATTCTAGGCAAGCCAGAATTCTGGTTTACCTACACTTTTGATTAAAGGCGGTGAGATATGAATTTACCACAAGCACTATCTATGTCAGCAAGCCACAAACTGACGGTTTTACTTCCGGTGAAAATGGGTTTCTTTCTTATCATTAGAACAACTAAAAGCCTTTACTCCAAGCCATCTATCAGTAGAAGACTCATGGAAAAATACCAAATAAATGGCCTTGACACATTCGAGTGCAACATCGTTGAAGTTGATGCAAATGGTAGAAAGATCATTAAAGAAATTCAGAAGGACTGGCTTCAATGGGCAGTGACTGAAAATGATATCAACAACCCTAATTTTTTAGTGATGTGAGGTGAGATATGAGCAAATTAGAATCTATCGCAAAACGAATTAGCGAGATAAGCACTGAAATACATGCAGCACAAACCCAAAGGTCTACAAACCTAGAAAAATGCCATGGTGACGAAGATTTTTTAGAGTTTGACAAATACGGCTATGGGGACTGCCTAACTACTGTATTCGGCATAATTAAAAGTGAACGCACAGAAGATGATTTTACAGATAGCCGAAGATATTACGATGAAATTCTTGATGAACATGGATGTAAAAATTGCATATCAGCGCGCAAGTTAAAAAAAGCGATAGGCAAGCTAAAACAAGAACGTGGTCGATTGGTCGGTAATATATCAAAAATTGGATCATCACTATGAAATACCTAATCCCAGGCGGCGAACCTGCCGAACGCATGGCCCTACTTTTACAGTTAACCCGCATTGATTCAGTTGAAGTGATTGAAGCGCTAAAACACCACTATGTTGACGGGATAAGCGCTAAAAATGCCGCACAAGTTAACGGTATCACAGAATCAAACCTATCCAGAGCAATAACGCGCATCAATGAAGTTGCAGAAGTTATCGAAAAGGTTAAGGCGATTGATTGGTACAAGTTCGGTTATAAGTTTGTACTACCTAGCGAGGTGGCGTGATGAGTGAATATCTACAAAGCTTGAATGCATTAAAAGCAAAGTCAGCTCACTATCTAAAAGAGGTTGGCGATCAGTGGCAAACACCACCTGCCTTATTGTGGGGTGTGTTTGCTAAATTTGGCCCATTTGTACTAGACCTTTTTAGTGATGGCGAAAATAACAAATTTGCTAACTACTACACAGTTGAAGATAACGCCCTAATTCAAGACTGGGCAGGTGACTTGAACGGGGCTAAAGCCTTTGCTAACCCGCCATATTCACGCTCAAGTTACGATGACAAGCAAGCCATTACAGGCATGCGCAACATCATAAATAAAACTAGAATCGAGCGCGATAAAGGTGCCAAAGTCGTTTATCTAATTAAGTCAGCGACTAGTGAAGTTTGGTGGCCAGAAGATGCGGATCATGTTTGCTTCATCCGCGGTCGAATTAGTTTTGACTTGCCGACCTGGTTTAAACCAGCAAATAAAAAACAGTCCGCATCAAGTGCTGGTTTTGCGTGTGCCATAGCCATATTCGACAAAGATTGGCAAGGCGAACGTATGGGCTACATCAATAGAGCAGATCTATTGCGTGATGGCCAAGTGATGCTAGATATCATCAATGCAGCTGCTACTCATACACCTACAGCTATCAAAGCCAAGGATGATATAAAAATCACCCAAGCAGATCCAGAGCTAGGTAAGCAAATCGACATAGAGCAGCTTATTTCCAATGATGATGACCAAGAATTGACATCAACAAAGTGGCCTAGCGAAGTTAATTATGTTGTAGAACAAGCATTCAATGCTAATCCAAATAAGTTTAATGAGTACCGTAAAACCGTACTGTGTGAAAAAGCTAACGAGCGGCTATTAGAAAAGATTCGCCCCAGCAAAATAATAGAAGAGCTAAGTAGCATGTTAGATAAGTGCGAACCAATGGGAGAAGTGGCATGAGCAAACCCACTAAAACATTTAGCGTTAAACAAGGTGTCGTGACCTTATCCGCATCGTTCTTCACCATTATGCATGACCAGAAACAAGTTGAAGTGACTTATAAGCCAGACAATTACAGCGATTGGGGCATATGTAAAACGTGCAATGCTATTGAAGTTAGCGACTTCACCCAAGCAGATGCAGAGTTATTTGCCATCACTGCCGATTCAAAACTACGTTTACAGGGGTATGTAGCATGAATGGTTTAATTATTGATAAGTTTAAGGGGGCTGCATGAATGTTAAATTAGCACCTGAACCAAAATACAAAAAACTTTATTCAATTTCGCTTCAAAGTATAAAGGCTCTTGAACTAGAAAACGCAGCGTTAAAAGATAAAGTTTACACGCTTAGCGGAATGGTACTTAGCGGAAAAGTTGGCAGCGTAGTTGTTCAGGATGGGATACTCGATATCGATGTGCCAAAGCATGTTGCGGAGTGGATGCTTGAATACGGCATGCCTTGGCAAGTTTTTAGATGTGATGATCATGGTTTGTGGGTAACTGATTTAGACTGTAGCTTCCCTTATCATATGGAACAAAGTAAGTGTAATAAATGTGAACGTAATGAGTTTGAGGAGTCCTTATGAGTATTGAATACTATAAAGATGGAAAGATGAAGTATCACCCTGAATTTCACTTTAACCATAAGCGGGCATGGATGACCAGCGAGCTTAAATATTTAATAGAGCGATACGGTAAAGATAAAATTGAAGATATTAGCCTAGCGCTTGGCCGAACTTATAAAACAATTGCCAACATGATTTATGAATTAAAAAAACAAGGCAGAATAAACAAATAAAACAAAGGCCCTACTGGGCCTTTTTCAATTCTACGACATTCTGATACGCATCGGGATCTTTCAATCGCTGTAACTTATTCCACCAAATTTTATAAGCCTTAGCTTGTTCCTCTAAATAATCGTGATGATCATAAATAGATTGAATACCTGGCAGCTTATGGCCCAACATCGTTTCGGCAACATCAGTCGTGGCTATCTTACTCATATTAGTGCGCTGCGTTCGGCGCAAGTCGTGAACGGTGAAATGCTCAACTTGCTTTTCATTCGCTTTAAGCCATGTATTAATAGGGCTAAGCATGCGCGTGGCCACACTGTTATCGTATGGCCCACCGGTCTTAGTCGGGAAAACATATTTCTTACTTACAGGCTTACCTAAGCTCATTGCTAATTCAATGATTGGCACAATCTCAGGGATGATAGGACGCTTTAACGGTTTGTCCGTCTTTGAGCCCATCTTGTGATTTTCAATAGGCACAGTCCACACCATCTTATCAAAATCAAAATGCTGATATTCAGATAAGCGCAGTTCACCAATACGGCACCCAAAGAACACGGCCAAAAATAACATTAGCCGGTTACCTAGCTTTTGCCTTTTCGCGCCATCGAGCGCTTGCAAAAAGCTGGTTAACTCATCATTGCTTAATACTCGAGTGCGGCTTTTGCTAGTGATGTTCAAATCTTCTTTCGATTCAATACCGGCTAACTCATTAGTTTGGATCAGTCTACGCCTAACCGCCCACTTTAATGCGCGGCGACTAACCGTTAATACTAGGTTGGCCATGGTTGGCTTTTTAGCTGCAAGCGGTTCAAGCAGATCAAGCCATTGATGCAACGTGACCTTAGAAACAATCTTACTGCCAATTTTCGGGAATACATGAAGCTCAAGCGACTTGATGTAATCGTTAGCGGTTTTGTTTTTTACAGACGAACGGCCATCAACAAACTGGGAGTTATGCCACGATCTAAACATTGCTTCAATAGTCGAGGCATCTTCGGTTTGTTTTTTCTCGCGCAGCGCATCGCGGGGATCAATATCATCGAGTAGCCATCGGCGGTATTTATTACAAGTGTCACGGGCATCTTTCAATGATGCGATTGGATAAGGACCAATATCAATGCGAGCAGCTTTGCCATTGAGCTTATAGCGCATCTGAAAAATGATAACGCCTTTTTTAGTTACTCGAACACTGAGGCCATCGCGATCAGCTTTTTCGAATATCTTCTCTGGCACTTTGCCAGTATTAGCGCGCAGCCAAGAATCATTTAACGACATAAACCACCATTCCTTGTAGCAACTGAAACCATGTACACGCTCATGTACAATATAGTTGCGGTTACATACGAATAGATCCGAATGAAAAAATATATAAAAGCAGAGTTTTCTCTTTGTTCGCTAATACCTTACGAGCAAAAACGAATGTAAACGAACACATTCGAAGTCGATGTAATGTAATCACTCATTAGCGGACTCTTTAAAGGATTAAATATGAAAAACAAGATGTTAATAACTCTTGTTCCATTATCTTTTTAGGATTGTACCCGCAAGGAGCGCATACAATTTAGAAAAGTGCATCGATTATACGCTGAATGGAGCTGGTGAGCAAAAAATACCAGTGTTTCTCAACTATATCAGTCATGCTTACGCAAAATTGCTGCTTTAAGTGACTTATTAACGAAGAAATGCCGCTGTTAACGAGTCACTTTAATATTAAACACTAGGGCCTAGGCTATACCTGACTAGCTACACCACTAAAGTAACTCGCGACGCAAAACCTAAACCCCAAATGATGGTTATCACCATAGAGCCCAAAAAGGCATCACTGATTAATGGGATCATCCCTAACATAGTGGTGATAGCTGCCATCATCACAGGACGAACACGGCTTACACACGGATCAAGCAGTGCAAATCCAGCGTCCTTACCTTCTTCGCGTTCAAATTGATTTGAACAACCAATACAATGCCATTTTGATGACCATGCCAGATAGATTCGATAACTCAAACAACACCCTAAAGCTAAACGGCGCATCCAATATCAATAATCCTGCTGATACGCCAGTAATAGCCAATGGTACAGTGAACCGGGTAATTAGTGGTTGTCGCACCACATTAAACAGGAACAAGGTGCTTAAAAATATCGCTAAATAGCCTATTGGGATCAAGCTAGAGACAGCCGTTATAGAACAACACAATTCGATTTTATTTCGCTTCGCTAATGGTAAATCGTTTAGCGAAGTGCCACAGGCCTATGATGCTATGCGAGCGGTTAAGGATGATTATGTACTAACGAGTATTAAATGAGCTTACGAGGCTTCGCTTTTTGGACGAGGTATAGGTTATTTACCGCTGCGTATTTGTCAGCAAGAATTTAAACATGCCAAACGGGTGCGTTTGTTTGCTAAGTGACCACCATATATTAGCGTGTCATTTTTTGTGTATCCATCAAGATGATTTTTAAGCCTCATCGATCAGCGATTTATCGATTATATAGTAAATAATCTACCCGAAAGTGGCCGTTATCAATCACCATAGACACAGCAAAAAGTGTGTCTGTCGCCCACCGGCAATTGATAATAAAATATTATCAGAAGAGACAGCTATTGATTAATGTTGAGTAGCATTATCAGCATCGCGGGAGTTTGGTTCAGCTTGTGCCTCAACCGTATCGCTATTGCCATGATGCTTGTCAGTATGACTGTCCGTTGCAACATGCTTTTCACCTAGGTCCTCCATCTGGACTAGATCAACCGCTTCATTTAGATCAACCGTCTCATCAAGCTCAACAATATCATCCATGGCTAACTGGGCTTTTTTAAATAATGAATGTAAAGAATCAACATCCGTTAACGCAGGTAAATCGGCAAGTTTTGTTACATTAAAATAATCAAGAAATGCACTGGTAGTGGCATATAACGCTGGCTTACCGGGCACTTCTTTATGGCCAACCACTTTAATCCACTGGCGATCGACCAAGCTTTTAATAATCTGACTGCTAATAGCAACGCCTCTAATGTATTCAATATCACCACGAGTCACGGGTTGCCGATACGCAATAACGGCCAAGGTTTCAAGTGTAGCCCGCGAATATTTAGGGGCTTTGTCTTGCCACAGTGGTTGTAGATAAGGACTGAGTATTTCTTGAGTTTGGAAGCGATAGCCGCTAGCTACTTTAACCAGTTGTACACCACGTTCTTGATAATCTTGTTGTAATTCATCGAGCGTTTCCTGAATACGCGTCCTCGACACACTAAAATCAGCGAGTACGGTTTCTTTGATGGCTTTTACCGACAACGGCTTAGCTAAGACAAATAAACTGGCTTCTATGAGTTGTTTTAGTTGAATAGGATTAATTGGCTTCATGGATCTCTTCGAATATCGTTAATTAATACGCTTTTACATAAATTGGCGAAAACGGTTCATTTTGCACTAACTCAACTAATAATTCTTTAACCAGCTCCATTAATGCCAAAAAACTCACCACCACACCGGCTCGACCTTCACTCACATCGAACAAGCACTCAAAACCAATGTATTCCGTACTGGATAACTTGGTTAAAATTTGACTCATACGTTCGCGCGTGGATAAGTGTTCGCGCTTAACATGGTGATCTTCGTTGGCATCAATCCGTTTGAGCACTTCCCCAAAGGCACGAGCAATGTCTACAAGTGAAACCTCTGGTGGCACCGTCACCGGTTTAATATCGGGAGCTGCGCTAACAGATGCCTGAAACACATCTCGTTCAATACGCGGTAGCACATCAATATCGACTGCCGCTTGCTTAATCACCTCATAAGCCTTTAATTGCCTAATAAGTACCACACGGGGATCTTCTTCCTCATCGTCTTCCGTCGCCATTTTGGGCAACAGCAAACGTGACTTAATTTCAGCCAACGTTGCGGCCATGACCAGGTAATCGGCTGCCAGCTCAATCCGCGCTTCGGTGAGGATCTCAATATAGAGTAAATATTGTTGGGTAATTTGTTGGATGGGTAAATCAACCACATCCAATTTTTGTTTGCGGATCAAATAGAGTAACAAATCCAGTGGGCCTTCGAAGGTTTCAAGAAACACTTCTAGGGCTTCCGGCGGAATAAACAAGTCCAATGGCATGCTATCAAGAACTTGACCACGAACCACTGCCAATGGCAGGCTTTGCTGACTGCCTTGCATGTTTATCCTTGACGATTCATCAACGGGGGTTTCCCTCGTTTATTAAAATGTGCTGGTATCGCCAGCGCCTTGACGTAAAATAACCATCTCATCTTCAGACATATCAATTACTGTCGTTTGATTTTCAGGTAAATAACCACCGTGAATAATGCCATCGACTAGATGATCTAAAATATCACGAATATGCTCAGGATCTGACTCGGCAATTTGCTCATTGGGCATCACCAAACTCGTGGTCATCATAGGTTCATCTAATGCCTCAAGCAACGCCAGCGCAATGACATTATTAGGAACACGAATACCTATGGTGCGTTTTTTGTCACATTGTAAACGACGAGGTACTTCTTTGGTCGCTTTAAAGATAAACGTGTAAGGGCCAGGCGTACAACTTTTCAATAAACGATATGCTTGATTATCAACACGGGCAAAATTGGCCAGTTCAGATAAATCACGGCACATTAATGAAAAGTTTGTATCGTTTTCAATCTGGCGAATACGCGCCATACGCGTCATGGCGTTTTTCTCACCAATCATACAACCTAATGCATAACCCGAGTCTGTTGGATAAACAATGACCCCACCTTGTTTAAGAATCGCTACCACTTGATTAATTAACCGTGCTTGTGGGTTTTCGTCATGGATATAAAAAAATTGACTCATGCTCTTTCCGTCCAATATTGTGATTGCCAAACCCATTCCACACCTTGTGGTTGGAATAAGTTTTTACCTAGCTCGATCCAATTGCTGGGGAAATGAAAGTCGCTCCCCACTGAAGCAAGTAGGTTATTTTGCTTACTTAATGCGATAAGATTATTACGGTCGTCCAACGTTTGTTGGCCTAAAATAACTTCAATCGCATCGCCACCGGCCTCTGCAAATTCACGCACTAAGCGCTTAAGCCATTTGGCCGATAATTTGTAACCGCTAGGGTGAGCTAATACAGCAACGCCACCCGCTTGATGAATATGCTCTATGGCATTGGCCATGTCGCCCCAATTATTGGGTACATAACCTGTTTTACCGCGTGCTAAGAAGCGTTTGAACACGCTCGGCATATCTGATGCGTGGCCATTGTCGGCTAACCATCTAGCATAATGGCCACGACTCAACGCCGCATCGCCAGCAATAGCTTTTGCACCGTCATAGGCGCCTTCTATCCCAGCCTTAGCTAAACGTTCGCCAATTTCTTGGGCGCGCACTTCACGCAATTGCCGTTGGTGAGTTAAAAAACCCAACAATCCAGAGTGAGTAATGTCCAAGTTTAATCCGACGATATGAATATCAAAACTATTCCAACGAGTCGAAATTTCACAACCATTAATTAATAATAATGGTGTGGCATGGCTTTGATTAGCAAGATGCGCTTCTGCTAACCCTGCGACAGTATCATGATCAGTAATTGCAAACATCTCAACGCCTTTTTCAATAGCGCGAGTGAGTAATTCTGTTGGTGTTAATTGACCGTCTGATGCGGTCGTGTGGCTGTGAAGATCGGCCAAGAGAGTCTCTGTAATCATGTGCTTATTGTACAAGAATAGCGATAAGAATACTGCTTGGATTTATGAATAAATAATACCAATTGATGAATTCTTTAAGTATAAGTTAGCTGAAGTGCTCAATAAATAAACGAGATTTATCCTGATTGTCATTTTTTGACGACTTTTGAGAAATATTCAATTGACATTAATCTCCAGTTGGGTTTTCCTATAGACATTAAACACAGTTACAACACAGCGATTAACAATGACATACTCTTTAGCTTCATTAAACATTACTTGGTGGTGGCACTTCCCAAATTAACGGGTGGTGTGAAGCTTTGAGCTCATTTTTAAGAGACAAGATTTTACCAGAAAGCCCGCAGAGATGTGGGCTTTTTTGTTATTTGGCTCATTCGATTTTATCACTCGGGTTACACAAGATTAAAGGCCAACAGATGATAAACACAATGACACAGGGAGCGGCCACATAGTGACTACAATCGTGACGACACCAAACCAACTCGCTCAGGTTACGACGCAAAAGCAGACGTTAACCTACCATACGGATCCACTAAAACTTTATCAGCAAGTGACCCATAACGCGCCGCATACCATGCTATTAGAGTCAGCTGAGGTCGAAAGTAAAGACCATTTAAAAAGTATTGTGTTAACCCATGCCGCGATGATGATCCGTTGCGATGGTTATCAACTCACCTTTAGTGCATTGACTCACAATGGCGCCGCGCTGTTAACGCCCATTGCCGGTTTTTTTGGTGATGCACAGCAACAACGCGACAATGAGACACTAATAGTCACGCTGCAAAAGGCCACCGAGTTACAAGACGAAGATGCGCGCTTAAAGTCAACATCTCCGCTTGATGGCTTAAGAATGTTTATCAAACACATTCAAACCAATAATCCGCTACAGTTTGAAGATTTATTTTTAGGGGGCGTATTAGCATATGACTTAATTGATACCGTCGAGCCACTCCCCGCGGCGCCCAACGCAAATAATGACTGTCCCGACTACTTATTCTATCTTGCGGAAACACTTATTTTAATTGACCATCAAACCCAACAAGCGGAGATTGTCAGTCATCAATTTGGTCAAGATAACATCATTGCACAACAGCTCGCTCAGCAACTGCAACACGTCATACAACAATGCGCCGAATTAGACGATATTGCTCCCTTTGCGCCAGTAGCAGCCGACGCAGAAGTCAACATCACCGACCAACAATTTAAGCAAACCGTTAATGATTTAAAAGAACACATTGTCGCCGGTGATATTTTCCAAGTAGTGCCATCTCGATGCTTTAGCTTACCTTGTCCTAATACATTAGGGGCTTATCGGGCTTTACGCTTAACCAATCCAAGTCCGTATATGTTCTATTTTAGAGGCCCAGACTTCACTTTATTTGGCGCCTCGCCAGAAAGTGCCTTGAAATATGATGCTGCCAGTAATCAAGTTGAAGTGTATCCCATAGCCGGCACTCGTCAGCGCGGTAAAAATGCCCAAGGTGAGATTGATGTTGACTTAGACAGCCGCATAGAACTTGAGCTGCGTTTAGATAAGAAAGAATTGTCAGAACATTTAATGCTGGTCGATTTAGCCCGTAATGACATCGCCCGCATCAGTCAAAGCGGAAGCCGTAAAGTCACCGAACTATTAAAAGTCGATCGTTACTCGCACGTTATGCATTTAGTTAGCCGCGTCACTGGCCAATTACGTGAGGATTTAGATGCCTTACATGCTTATCAAGCGTGTATGAACATGGGCACCTTAGTGGGTGCGCCAAAAGTGCGTGCATCACAATTAGTGCGTCAAGCAGAACAAGCTCGTCGTGGCAGTTATGGTGGCGCGGTCGGTTACCTCAATGGTCTGGGCGACATGGACACCTGCATTGTTATCCGCTCCGCCTTTGTTAAACATAATATTGCCCATATACAAGCAGGTGCCGGGGTGGTGTTTGATTCAGATCCACAAGCAGAAGCCGATGAAACGCGTCAAAAAGCCCAAGCGGTGATTTCGGCGATCAAAATGGGAGGTGGACTATGAGCACTGCAACCCCACAAGCGACTATGCGGATGAAGTTATATTTACTCGATAATTTTGACTCATTCACCTACAACTTAGTGGATCAATTCCGCAGCCTTGGCTGTGAGGTGATCATTTATCGTAATGATGTTAGTGCCGATTATGTTGCAGAAAAACTGATCAATGAAACCGGTAAAGCCGCATTAGTGCTATCGCCTGGCCCTGGCGCGCCTCACGAAGCAGGCTGCATGATGGAACTCATTGGTAAAGTCGCCGGTAAAGTCCCGATGCTTGGCATTTGTTTAGGTCATCAAGCCATGGTCGAATATTATGGCGGCAAAGTTGAACGCGCGCCGTTTGTGGTCCACGGCAAAGCCAGTCCAACCTTCCATAATGGTGAAGGCGTATTTGCTAATTTACCCTCACCTTTGCCCGTTGCCCGTTACCACAGTTTAGTGGCAACAAAGGTGCCAGACTGCTTGAAAATCATTGCTACCACCGATGAGATGCCAATGGCAATATTGCACCCACAACATCAAGCAATCGGATTTCAATTTCATCCAGAATCGATTTTAACCACTTTAGGTAGCCAGTTACTGACGCAAACATTGGCGTATTTAACCCAAGAGCATACTTTTACCGGAGGCGCATAGTGGATAACCTACAAGCTTTATTCGACCGCCTTTACCAAGGTAGCGCGTTAACTCGCGAACAAATGGCGCAAGTTTTTAGCGCTCTTATCCAAGGTGAGATGCAGCCAGCAGCTATGGCAGGTATGTTGGTGGCGCTGAAAATGCGCGGCGAAACCATTGACGAAATAGCCGGAGCCGCTGATGCTTTACGACAAGCAGCCAAACCATTCCCGCGCAGTGACGCCTCTAAACACAGCGGCATTGTTGATATTGTCGGTACCGGTGGTGATGGCCATAACACCATTAATATTTCAACCACTGCCGCTTTTGTTGCAGCAGCAGCAGGCGCTAAGGTAGCAAAACACGGTAACCGTAGCGTATCAAGTAAGTCTGGTTCATCTGACTTATTGTCCCATTGCGGTATTACGCTCACCATGGCGCCAGATGCGGCAAGCCAGTGTTTAGATAAGCTTGGCTTATGTTTCTTATTTGCGCCCCATTACCATGGCGGAGTTAAACATGCCGTGCCCGTTAGACAAGCCTTAAAAACCCGTACCATTTTTAATGTGCTCGGCCCGTTAATTAACCCTGCAAACCCAGAGTTTATGTTGCTAGGAGTTTACAAACTTGAACTGATCGAGCCTATCGCACACGTGCTTCATGCCCTAGGGGTTAAACGCGCCATGGTGGTGTATGGCAGTGGCTTAGATGAAGTCGCATTGCATGACAATACTCATGTGGCAGAACTAAAAGACGGCGTGGTGCGTACTTACCAACTTAGCCCTGAAGATCTTGGTGTTAACCGCGCAGGTATAGCGCAGTTAGCCGGTGGCGAACCGGCTGAAAATGCCTTAATCACCCAAACCATTTTACAAGGCAAGGGTCTACCCGCTCATCGAGATGCTGTCGCTATTAACGCTGGTTGTGCTTTGTACATCAGCGGCATTTGCGACTCAGTTCAAGCGGGCACTCAGCTAGCACTAGCGACACTTGCCAGTGGTGCAGCCTTTACCTTATTAATCGAACTAGCTGCCGCGAGCCAAGCTGGAGAAAACCATGAGTAAGCCAGAAAGTAATGTGTTAACCCGCATCATTGAAACTAAAGTGGCGCATATCGCCGCGCTTAAACTGCGTTTCCCAGAAGCCAGTTTACAGCCTAAAATATCTGACCGTAGTTTATATGACGCCCTCAAAGCGCCTAATGCTCAGTTCATTTTTGAATGTAAAAAGGCCAGTCCCTCAAAAGGACTGATCCGTCAAGACTTTGATGTTGAAGCCATCGCAGATATTTATACTCACTACGCCGCTGGCATCTCAGTGCTCACCGATGAACAGTTTTTCCAAGGTGACATGGACTACATTCCTAAAGTCCGCGCCAGAGTGACTCAGCCGATTATCTGTAAAGACTTCTTTGTCGACCCTTATCAAGTAAAATTGGCTGCCCACCAAGGTGCTGATGCCATTTTACTCATGCTGTCAGTGCTTGATGATGGGCAATATCGTTTATTAGCTAACGAAGCGGCAAAGTATCAATTAGATACCTTAACCGAAGTGAGTAACCAAGCTGAATTGGTCAGAGCCATTGATCTAAATGCACCGATCATTGGTATTAACAACCGTAATTTACGCGACTTAAGCACTGATCTTGCAACCACCGAATTATTAGCCCCGCAGATCCCTGCCGACAGAGTGGTGATTAGCGAATCAGGTATTTATAACCACCAACAAGTCCGCCGCCTAAATCCCTTGGTTGACGGCTACCTTGTTGGTAGTTCAATTATGGCGCAAGACGATATTGATTTAGCTTGCAGACAGCTTATTTTTGGTCACAATAAAGTCTGCGGTTTGACCCAAATTGACGATATTGAAGCAGCCGCCAAAGCAGGTGCAGTATTGGGTGGATTAATTTTTCATTCCAAATCACCAAGAGCGGTTACCCCGGCTCAAGCCAATCATTTAGTAGAACAAATGCAACAGCGTAATATTGGATTAAATATGGTGGGTGTGTTTGTTAATCATCCCATTGCTGATATCGCCTTGTTAGCTCATACACTGGGTCTTTATGCGGTGCAATTGCACGGCAATGAAACAGAACTTGAAATCAACGAGCTAAGGGTATTACTTAATCATCAGCAACTGAATACTCAAATTTGGAAAGCGGTCTCTATTGACAGTAACACCGGCGAGATGAGTGCAAAGCCTGCTGGCGCCGATCGTTATTTATACGACAGCAAGTCAGCACAACAATTTGGCGGTACAGGTCAAACATTCAATTGGCAAACCAGCATCATAGATAAACAACAGGCGATGTTGGCGGGAGGATTAACCCCAAACAATGTTTATCTCGCCAGCCAGCAAGGATTTTATGGGGTCGACCTAAATTCAGGAGTAGAATCTACCCCTGGCCATAAAGCCCACCAACAACTGATTGCCGCCTTTGCACAATTACGCCTTAATTAGCGAGCAGTTGCGAACAATTTATTGACATTATTACACTATGATTCACTGGGAAATTTTATGACCAAGCTCAAGCTTAACCCTTATTTCGGCGAATATGGCGGTATGTACGTACCACAAATTTTAGTCCCTGCATTAAAACAACTTGAAACAGCCTTTATCGAAGCGCAACAAGATGAAAGCTTTATCGCTGAATTTACCGACTTGTTAAAAAACTACGCCGGACGCCCAACGGCGCTAACACTTACCCGTAACTTAAGTCCGAACCCTTTGGTGAAAATTTACCTGAAGCGTGAGGATTTGCTTCACGGTGGCGCCCATAAAACCAACCAGGTATTGGGTCAAGCGCTGTTAGCTAAGCGTATGGGCAAAAAAGAAATCATCGCTGAAACAGGCGCAGGACAACACGGCGTAGCCACTGCCCTAGCCTGTGCCCTTTTAGGCTTAAAATGTAGAGTCTATATGGGCGCCAAGGACATTGAACGTCAATCGCCGAATGTATTTCGGATGAAATTAATGGGCGCTGAAGTTATTCCGGTTACCTCAGGTTCATCAACCCTAAAAGATGCTTGCAACGAAGCCATGCGCGATTGGTCAGGCAGCTATGATAAAGCGCATTACTTGCTGGGTACTGCAGCCGGGCCGCATCCATTCCCGACAATTGTGCGAGAATTCCAACGTATGATCGGTGAAGAAACTAAAAAACAAATTCTTGAAAAAGAAGGACGCTTACCCGATGCCGTTATTGCTTGCGTCGGCGGCGGTTCAAATGCTATTGGCATGTTTGCCGATTTTATTGATGAACCGTCAGTAGAATTGATTGGTGTGGAACCCGCTGGTAAAGGTCTCGATACCGCTATGCACGGCGCGCCGCTTAAACACGGTAAAACCGGTATTTTCTTTGGGATGAAGTCACCCTTAATGCAAAACAGCGACGGTCAAGTTGAAGAGTCTTATTCTGTTTCTGCTGGGCTTGATTTCCCATCGGTTGGTCCACAACATGCACATTTGAATGCCATTGGTCGTGCACGCTATGAATCAGCAACTGATGATGAAGCACTGGATATGTTCCAAAAACTCGCGCGATGCGAAGGGATTATCCCCGCATTAGAATCTGCCCACGCTCTTGCCTATGCGGTACGCATGGCCGAAGAAGCCACTAAAGAAACGATTTTAGTGGTTAATCTATCTGGGCGTGGCGACAAGGATATATTCACTGTGGCAGATATTTTAGAGGCCAAACAAAAACAACAGGAGAGCGGCAATGAGTAACCGTTATCAAGCAACATTTGCTGCACTAAAAAAACAACACAGAGGCGCGTTTGTTCCTTTTGTCACCATTGGCGATCCGAGCCCTGAATTATCGTTGAAAATTATCCAGACCTTAGTTGATAATGGCGCTGATGCGCTTGAATTAGGCTTTCCTTTTTCAGATCCATTAGCCGATGGCCCCGTGATACAAGGCGCAAATTTACGCTCATTGGCTGCAGGCACTAAACAAAGTGATTGTTTTGACATCATCACTAAAGTGCGGGCGCAATACCCAGATCTGCCTATCGGATTATTGTTGTATGCCAACTTAGTTTTTGCCAATGGTATCGATGCATTTTATGCCAAAGCACAAGCTGCCGGTGTGGATTCAGTGTTAATTGCCGACGTGCCAGTTGAAGAATCTGAACCCTTTAGTCAAGCCGCAAAAGCACATGCTATTGCGCCAATCTTTATCGCTCCGCCAAATGCTGACTCTGACACCCTAAAGCTGGTCAGTGAACAAGGTGAAGGTTATACCTATCTATTATCACGTGCCGGCGTCACGGGTACTGAGTCAAAAGCCGGTGAGCCAATTGAAAATATTCTCACACAACTCGTCGAGTTTAATGCCCCACCGCCACTATTAGGGTTTGGTATTGCCGAACCAGAGCAAGTGCGCGCCGCCATCAAGGCTGGCGCCGCGGGGGCAATTTCAGGTTCTGCGGTGGTTAAAATCATTGCCGCTCATCAACACGATGAAGTCACATTACTAGCAAAAATGGCTGAATTTACCGTTGCAATGAAAGCGGCAACCTAGAAGTATTTATAATTGGTGTTATCAACAAAAACAAAAAAGGCGCTTTAAGCGCCTTTTTTAATGGGTGTTCCCTAACGCAATGGTTAGAGTCACTATCAATCGATTATAGAATAGTCACACCGATTGATACCACTTGGGTGATTAAACCATTTGGTGATTCCACTTCAACAATAAAGACCCCTGTATTAGGTTCATCTTCACCTTTTAGCGTTGTGCTGAACTGACGTCCACCATTGTAGTTAGAACTTGGCCAAGTAAATTCGCTGGTGCTGACAACAGAACCGGCAGAGGTCTTGAATCTCACAATCGAACCGGCGGGCATTTGCTGATTATGTAAATCAGAAATCGTGAACATTGCCGTAGCAGAACCTTTACCCTCGATAGTGATACTACCGCCAGTATGCGTTCCAGTGCTATCTGCAATGACAATGTTACTTGAGTCCGTGGCAAAAGCAGTACTACCAGACATCACCATGACTAAACTACGACGCACAAATACAGACCGAGAGTCTGATGCAGTAGCACAAGCTGAATGAACAGGTTCAGAGCAAAGCACACCATTATATTTGCGGTCTTTGAGGTCAAATACTCCATTAGCGTTAAAATCAACTAACTCTTCTAACGTACCACCATCCTGACCACCAGTCTGTTGCGGATTAAACACACCATCTTCGTTATAGTCATTAAAGGCATCATTTAAATCAAATAGCTGACCAGTTACATCTTTACCGGTTAAAAACGTATCGGCTTCAGTGGCATCAAAACGACCATTACCATTGAGGTCAGGGAATGACTCTTCACCAATAGCCGATGCAGTAATCGTTGCACGGCCACCGTATTTTTGACCGTAAATATTACCATAAACCTCAAGAGTCGAATCATATGCTAACAGCGCACTTGGATTACGGAACATTGCACCCGCACCATTGAGTAACATTTCACCTTCAGGTCGAGGAAGCTGACTTGTCCAAGAGACCGAACACGCACCTTTTACTGTTTGACATGCATCTTCAATAGAGCCACCTTCAGTGGTAAAAGATACTGTCGTCCCATCGGGTACAGGGTTGTTAAACGCATCGGCCATCCGAGCAGTAACCTTGACAATCGTCCCGTCTAGATCCCAACCTTCAGCATTAAGTACTTCAGCCGATAACGAAAAACTGTCTTGGTCAGGAATACCCGTTGATATAATTAACTGACTTGATTGGCTAGAAATAGCAGGGATTGAGCCATTATCTACCGTCGCGGTAACACGCAGTGATGTTGCAACAGTACCGGTAGTGACGACAGTTTGTACCACACCGCTGTTATCGGTTGTGGCTTGCAATGGATCAATTTTGACGCCACCAATAGTAGTGTTGAGTTTAAAAATCACATTTTGGTTGGTAACCACATTGCTATTTTTATCGAGTACTTTAAATTTAACCACTGATGATTCATCACCTCCAGTGCCTAAAATACTAATGTTTTGAGGAGCGGCTGATACAAACACAATACTACCGACATCAGCCTGCAGTACATTAATAGTCCCAGCAGCAGATAAACTTATTCCACCCGCATTGGCTGTTACATTGATTTGATCTTCACCAACACAACCTTGAGCACGATACGTTGAGGTTGCAACCCCATTGCTTGATGAAACTGGAGAACTAATCACGGCTTGCGCTGGACTTTTTGTCGCACATGTTGAAGAGAAGTTCACATCAACAGGTTGGGTAAAAGGATTGCCTTGATCATCTTGAATCAGCACTGAAATCGTTGCAGTCCCACCCGCAGAAAGATCTGTTGCACTAACCGCCGCCACACCTTGAACAAAAGGTGTTCCACTGCCCATGACAACATCGGTCGCACCAACGACAACAATTGTTGAACCGATTTCATTAGTCGAGAGCGATGCCGTGGCTTCTCCAGCGCCTAAAGAACTGCCTGCATAGATATCGACTGTCGCTTTGCCTTGTGCATTGGTGACGGCCGTTTTAACCGGTAAATCACCTATCGGGCTATCAAAGGTCACAATTACCGCCTTAGAAAGCCCACTAACGGTCGCCGTTAATTTGCCTGGTGATAATGTGTTAATCGATTGTATTGCGTTACCGTCTTCATCGGTTAGTACCAATGAGACTTGGGCACCACCACCTGCTACGCCACCGTCACCGGCCATAGTCACGTTAAGCGAATTAGTCTCGCCAGATGTAATGGTCGCACTAATGGTTGCGCCAGTGTTTATTGCCGCAGAATTTAACTGTACAGTAGCAACACCATCAGCATTAGTTGCGACTTCACCCGTACCGGGAGAAAAGGTGCCGTATTCAGCATTATTTAATGAAAAAGAAACTAAAGTGCTAATAGCTGCACCCGTTGAGTCTTTCACTATTGCGGTAATAATCGCAGGTTCAGCAACTGAAATTTGATCATTGTCGATACTTAACGCAATAGATATAGTCGGATCAGGAGTTGTCCCACCTCCGGTTCCATCATCGGTTATACCGCCACCGCCGCCACATGCGACGATAAAAAATGTACATAAAAGTGCTAAATAAACTTTATATGCTGACTTCATTGTCAGGCTCCCTGTTACATTAAGGTAAAACTTAAGAATTATTATAGTTTGTTATAGATTAACAATACGCAGACATCGTGTAACCTTAGCATAACTCTACTATTTTCTTCGCTACTTATCCGCTAAAACTTTCACTTTAAGACCATTTCCTAAGTTATCAATTCCTGCTAGTCTTTAGCGCATTAAATAAAGGCATAAAATAATATGATTAGAAGGAACACTCTGTGAGTAAACAACTTAAGCTCGGGCTCACGAGCAAAATTTTAATAGGTATGGCTGCAGGCATTATTTTAGGCCTGTTGTTAAGGAATGTGTTTCCAGATAGTCAATTCATTGAAGAATACATTACTAATGGTTTTTTACATGTGATCGGCACGATCTTTATTTCGAGTTTAAAAATGCTCGTTGTTCCATTAGTGTTCGTTTCACTAGTGTGTGGAACAAGTTCGTTAAGTGATCCCTCTAAATTAGGTCGCTTAGGAGGCAAAACCATTGCCTTTTATTTATTCACCACAGCAATCGCGCTCTCCATCGCGATTTTAGCCGCGGTAATTATTCACCCTGGTAATGCAAGTCTGGCAAATAATGCGCTAGAATTTACGGTTAAAGATGCACCTAGTTTGTCTGAGGTACTGATTAATATCGTCCCCACAAACCCAATGCGAGCCATGAGCGAAGGCAATATGCTGCAGATCATCATCTTTGCGGTAATTTTTGGATTTGCTATCGCGCATATCGGTGATAAAGGCTCTCGTGTTGCATCATTTTTTAACGATTTAAATGATGTGATCATGCGAGTCGTGACATTAATTATGCAATTGGCGCCTTATGGTGTTTTCGCATTAATGGCCAAACTGAGTTTAACCCTAGGATTAGAAACCTTCGGCAGCGTAGTCAAATACTTCTTCTTAGTGGTAGCAGTGCTATTTATACAAGGGCTTGTTGTTTACCCTACTCTACTAAAACTATTTTCAGGCCTCAGTCCGTTAATGTTTTTGCGTAAAATTCGCAATGTGCAACTGTTTGCATTTAGTACTGCAAGTTCTAATGCAACATTACCCGTTACCATTGAAACCGCCGAACACCGAATGGGTGTCGACAATAAAATTGCCTCTTTTACGCTGCCACTAGGTGCCACACTCAACATGGATGGCACCGCCATTATGCAAGGTGTTGCAACGGTATTTATTGCCCAAGTATATGGTATTGACCTTAGCATCATGGATTATGCCACGGTCGTGCTCACGGCTACACTGGCCTCTATCGGTACGGCGGGTGTGCCTGGTGTAGGCCTTATTATGCTGGCATTGGTATTAAACCAAGTAGGTTTGCCGGTTGAAGGTATTGCCTTGATTATTGGTGTCGACAGAATGCTAGACATGATCCGCACTGCGGTGAATGTAACGGGTGATGCTGTGGCTACCGTCATCATTGCTAAATCTGAGGGTGAATTTAACGAAGAAATATTCAATAATTCACAAGCAGGTAAAAAGTTTGAAGAGCAAGTGCTTAATGACAAAAATTAACGCATAGCTTTCGTTATATAAAAAAGCGCTAATTTAGCGCTTTTTTATTATCTTTTTTCAGCATAAATATGCCATTATCATCAACTTACATTGATATAACGACTAGTGTCGCCTGTTTTAGTTAACCTCAGTTCGAGATAATAGATGGGACATGAGATAAATCAGCAAAAGCGAATTTATCTCAAGTCCACTCTATCAAACTTGTCATTTGTTTTACTAATAAGGCCTACTGCAAGTCAATCGCGGAACGATTTCAAGTCAATGTCACACAAATAGCAGGACAACAAGTTGTTTGATTACCAATTATTGTCCCGAGCTAAGGTTAATTAACAACAAACGGAATAAATATGGACATGACTTTATTGGCAAGTTTAGCGGTTATTCACATTGTGGCATTAATGAGCCCCGGACCTGATTTTGCCATTATCGTCAAAATGGCCACACAGCAAACACGCTTAACCGCGCTTTATTGCGCCCTAGGCATTGCCGTCGCCATCTTAGTTCACACCTTTCTATCTTTGATGGGCATAAGTGTGATGATCCAGCAATCCCATGTTGCCTTTATGGCAGTACAACTGATCGGTAGTAGCTATTTAGCATGGATGGGGTATGGAGCACTCAAATCAGCCCTAACCAGTATCATCAGCAAACGACGTACTGCAGACATATCCATATCTCCGACTCAACATAATATGGCGAAGAATACTCTGATGTCGTCGTTAACAGGATTTAAAGTCGGCCTATATACCCGTGATCATTGAAAATGCTTGATTTTGTCCCAAATGGGATCATCATAGCCCTATGAAACAAATTACACTCTCGCCAGAACAAAAAGTAGCATTGGAAACTCGACATAAAAGCTCGAGTGATAGGCGTGA
>NZ_JBEOPP010000014.1:0-92274 GCF_040310185.1 Shewanella sp. T24-MNA-CIBAN-0130
TAACGTATAACAACATTAGCTCTAACGGTTGGGGTAACGCTGTCCACATAGGGCAATATTTTAAGCGCATTGGCATCGTCTGCCGTGAGCGACTTAACCCGTTCAGAGCGGCGATCTCCTCGCCCTGTGCCTGGTTTTATTTCAATGGTATTGGTGCCCATTGAGGCAATATTATCCAAAATAGATTGCTGCGAACCAGCACCTAACGCAACGACAGACACCACTGAAGCAATGCCAATAATAATGCCGAGCATCGTAAGAAACGTACGCAAACGATGATTGGACATTGCAATTAACGCCATTTTTAACGCTTCAAGGTATCGCGACCAGTTTATCTTCTTATCTGTTCGAGAAGATTGTCTGTCTGCGATTAACGAGCTCGTTTCTGCTGGGATACGTTTTTGGTTATCGGCAATGATTTCGCCGTCTTTTAGCTCGATGACGCGATCTGCAAACTCAGCAATATGCGGATCGTGTGTCACCAAAATAATGGTGTGACCGTCGCGATGCAGTTCTTGAATGAGCTTCATCATTTCTTCGCCGCTATTGCTATCAAGCGCGCCGGTGGGTTCATCGGCCAGAATAATATCGCCACCATTGATTAAAGCTCTGGCCACACTGACACGTTGTTGTTGGCCGCCACTTAGCTGACTTGGTTTATGATCTAAACGATCGCTTAACCCTAGACGAGTCAGTAGTTTTTTAGCTTTTTCGTGTCGAGTTTGCGGCCCCTCATTGGCATACAATGCCGGTACTTCTACATTGCCCTGCGCAGTTAAATCTCCCAAAAGATGATAGCGCTGAAAGATAAACCCAAAATATTCACGTCGCAGTGCGGCTAGTTCATTGTCATCCATACTGGATGTGTCCTGACCATTAATGAAATAACTGCCTGCACTGGGTTTATCCAGACAGCCAAGGATGTTCATTAATGTTGATTTACCGGAACCAGACGCGCCGATAATGGCAATCAATTCACCACGACAGATTTGCAGGCTAATGTTGTTAAGTACCGTCAGCTCCTGCTCTCCGGCGGTAAAAGAACGACTAACACCTTTAATATTTAATAGAACGTCAGCCATGGGTTATAACCTCTTTCCTTTACCAAGACCTGGTACACTTTGTCCGAGCATATTGCCCTTAGATAGGCCGGTCATCGAAATCGCGTCGTCATTAGCTGAAGTTTGACCAAGCATGATTTGATCACCTTCGTTAAGCCCTGAGAGGATTTGAGCGTAGACTTTATTATTAATGCCCACTTCAACATTGCGATATTCAATGTGGTTGTCTACTATCACTGGCACTTGATACGAAGCGCTTGGCCCCGTTTTTGTTATCAATATCTGTGATGGGACAAGCAACGTATCTTGCGCATTGGCTAAAATAATCGATACCTGCGCTGTCATGCCAAAGCGCAACAGGTTGTCTGGGTTTTCAACATCAAACAGAGCGTTGTAGTAAATCGCTTCATCATCGCCAATCATCAATGAGCTGTCGGCGCCGCTAAGCAAAGTTGGCCCTGGTTCAATGGTGCGTAATACACCACGGTACTTTTTCGCTGTCGCGCCCAAAATACTGAAATACACGTCTTGCCCAGCACTCACATTGATAATGTCAGCTTCAGATACTTGCGCTTTAATCGTCATTACGTCTAATTGCGCAAGCTCAATAATACTGGGGGTGCCTTGATTGTTATTAACGGTTTGCCCCTCTTCGACCGACACGTAAATCACGGTGCCATCAATAGGTGAACGAATAGTTGTGTAACCTAAATTGAGCTTGGCGTTATCGACACTGATGATTGCTTTGTCTTTTTCAGCACTGAGTTCATCAAGCTCAGCCAGATAAACCGCCAATATCGATTCTGCCGAATCAAAATCTGATACCGACGCAGCGCCATTAACCAGCATCTTCTTATTACGAGCATATTCAGACTGTGCGACTTTTATTTGAGCCTGCTTTGCCCGATATTGCGCATCAATACTTTGCAGTGATGCTTGGGCTTCTTTAAGGGCATTTTGTTGAGTTAAATTATCGATTTGAGCAATCAAGTCGCCCTGTTTTATATTTTGGCCTACGTTCACGTCCATTGTTTCGATTAACCCCGATACTTGAGCACCGACACTGACTAATTTAGACGGATAAAGCACGCCATTGGTAAGTACTACTTTTTCGATGTTGCCGCGTTTAACCACATCGGAGGTAAAGATAGGTTGGTCTTGTTGTGCTTGAGTGTACTTGTATCCTACAACGGCAACGATTGCGCCAAGAGTAAGAAGCAGCAAGGTGTTTTTAATGTTCTTTTTCATGTGGATCTCTTAATGTCTTTTTAGTGACTGAATCTGCGCTAACAATCTTGTAATAACGGCTTTGCGTTTACTTACTATCAATAACAGCAGAAGTCGTATTCAAAGTGGGTTTACACAATGGCAATGTTGACAGCGGATCCATGCTGTCATTATGTGGCTGTGCTTGTTCCGGATGAGATTCTTGCGGATGAGCTTGTGGTGAATGAGCCCGTTGCGGCGTTTGACAGTGTCGCTCAAAGCTCACAGTCAAAGAGTCTGAGTCCAGTATGAAGCCTTGCATGCTTTGTCGAAGCGATACTGCTGACACAGAGGCTGATACTGGGGCAGATACTGGGGCTGACACTGGGGCAGACGAATCGATATCTAAAAATTTGGATAGCGCATACAGATGAAAAGTATACACTTTTTGGCCAGGTCCTTTAGAACATGGCGGTGCATACTCGTTACGATCATTCACAGTATTACTGCCAAATGAACCAACAGATTGATTTTCTTTACTGCCAGAACCAATACCAGAAGCTTGCGCCGGAATATTGTAAACAATCCAATACCACTTGAGTTCCTCAGGCTGGTTTGGTTTAGGTGCCTGAGTGTCACCTTGAGGTGGAGTGCCTTTTTTATTGTCAGCCGAGTCAGGCTTTGATGTATTTTGTTCATTGTTGGTCGGGTGTTGATTAGGCATGTGGTCCATTATCACCACCAATGATTGGGTTCCGTTGGGTACTCCTTGCCAGCCTAATGGCGGTGAAACCCCCTCTCCTTCACAAGTGAATTCAGTTGGTAATGTACCATTATCGGTAAATGCAGGGCTGGTAAGTTCAAGTGACGCCTTGGCATTAGCGGCCGTTGCGGCTAGCAGCGTCAAAGATAAAATGGAGACAATAATGTAGGTTTTCATGGCCTAATATCCGTAGCGATTAAGTTAACGATTAATGAGTTAACTTAAGTGTATCGATTAGGCTTCGCTGATGGATGACAATGTTGTCATTTAACGATGGGTAACAACAGCCGCATAGTCACAACCTCACTATCACTGGGTTCAAGCGTAAGATCGCCCCCGTGTGCGCGAGCGATTTCTCTGGCTAAACTTAACCCCAAACCACTGCCAGATATCCCTTGAGTATGTGCAGGTTCTCCGCGGTAAAAACGATCAAAAAGTTTTACCCTGACGTCGTGAGGTATCGGAAGGCAAAAATTGCTAATCACGACTTCTATAGCAGACTCGTTTTGGCGAGCGTGAATAGTCACACCTTTGTGATGAAGGCTATAACGCATTACGTTTACGAGCAGGTTATTTAACAGCTGCTTCAGCAAGACAATATCGCCTTGGATGATTAAACCTTTCTCAATAACACAATCAAGCTCCAGTTCATCCGACAACAAGGTCATATCGGCGATCAACTCATCGACTAATTCAGTGATGTTTATCGGCTCAAAATGCAACGCCATAGAGCCAGAATCAGCCTGTGATAGCAGCAACAATTTACGGGTAATAGCTGACAAATGCCCCACTTCATCAAGAATGGCATTGAGATCTAATTGCGATGAATTTTCAGACAACACAGCTTGTTCAAGCTTGCCTCTTAGCACTGTGAGTGGCGTTTTTAGCTCATGGGCGGCATCAGCAGTAAAACGAGAAACTTGTCGAAAGCTGTCTTCTAGGCGATCGAGCATCGTATTGTATGCATCAATCAACATTTTGAACTCTTTGTCTTCTTTATGCTCAGGTAAGCGATGACTAAGATCTTTTTGGGTCACCTTATCCATTGCTTTGTGTAATCTATTTATTGGTCTAATCGTATTGGTTGCGATAAACCATGCCCCTAGAATACTGAGTAATAGAGAAAAAGGAATAACCACAATCAGCGCCGCCTGCAAGGTGCTCGTTAACTGGCTAGTGGTAGCGGCAACATCCACAGCGATAAAACTTTGTTGGTTTGAGGCTTGGAGTAAACTGGCTCGCCATTGGTTTTGCTGATGTTCAAAAAAGGCAAATTGACAAACAGCGTTGGCTTTATAGTTATCGGTTAACGCTAGTGGCTCAGCGCTCAGCCAATGTAAGCGACTTATAACATCTTGTACGTCAACACCCGTTGGCGCAGTTAAAAACCCTTGCTCCGCAGAACCTACCGAGAGCATTAATTGGTTCGGTGAACTAACTCGCAACTTGTCTGTTAAATCAGTCATTAACCGACTACCAGAAAGCGAAGTGTCGCGTAAATTATTTATATTGGCAGCGGGGTTATTTGTATCAGGCAGTGTACGTTTGGGTATTAAGCGTTTTGCTTCCATACAAAGGCGAGAATCAAGGTTAGTCAATTCTACAGTCATAATACGCGACCAACTTAAGCTGATAACCAGCGCAAGCACAGCTGTCACGGTTAAAATTGATATGGCAAAAATACGAGTACGAAAATACATATTAAAACCTTATCGAATGCTCAGGCGATAGCCTGTGCCGCGGACCGACTCAATGGCACCGACCATTTTACCCGCCTTCTCTAATGAAGCCATTTTATTGCGGATGCGTTTAATACACACATCAACAACATTGGTACACGGATCAAAATCGTATCCCCAAACATGCTCCAACAGCTGTCCTCGGGTTAATACTTGGTTAGGCGAACGCATTAAGTGTTCAAGCAAGCTAAATTCGCGACTAGTGAGTTCGACTGATTGCCCCTGACAATTAATGCTTCGATTAATGCAATCAAGTTGTAATGCGCCTACCTCAACGACATGCTGTTGTGTGCCGCCATGTCGTCGAAGCAAGGCTTGAATGCGAGCATGCAACTCTTCAACATAAAACGGTTTTGCTAAGTAATCATCAGCGCCCATGTCTAACCCTTGAACGCGGTCACCCAATTCATTACGTGCAGTAAGCAGAATAATAGGCGTATCGACACCTTGTTGACGCAGCGAACGAAGAATATCCAGCCCATCGCGGCCCGGAAGCATAATGTCGAGAATAATAACATCATAGGTATTATTGCTTGCCGCCTGATAACCTTGATTGCCATCGGCACAATGAGTGACCTTGAGATTTTTGGCGCGCAAACCTTCACAGATAAAATCTGCAATTTTTTGTTCATCTTCGACAAGCAATACTTTCATTGAGTTCTATCCTTGGGAAACACTTAAAAGTATCTCACCTGACGCATCGCACCCGCAACCTATATGACAACATTGTCATTTAAGGGATTAAGTCTGGTCATACAAGAAAAATTAAAGTCAGCCCTATTCAGGGTTTTCTTTTAGGTGCCAAAACAAACTCAATAAAAATTATAAGTATTAGTAGATGAATTTGTTGATTGATTTTAATTTGACTGCAAAAGCAGAAAAATACTTTCTACCCGTAAAATGGGTCGCCTATTGACTGGCAAAAATCTCTTATGTTTTAGGTTTAAAATGCGTAAAAATATACAGCTAAAAATAACGGAATATATAAAACACACCCAACACCAGCAGCAATGCGCATTTTGTTTTTACCCATGAGCTCTGTTGCATAAGCTAATTTAGGTGACCAAAAAATTGCAAAAATAGACCACAAGACACCAATTATTAACCACACTTGCCAAAACATTGGATTTAAATAAATCTGATCGTTTATATAACCATAAAAAGCAAATAATCCAATCGACATGAAAATTGCATTCGCAGACTCTTCTATTTTGACACTTAACTTACTATCGTCTGAGCCTTTAATATAGCCAAGAACCTTAAATGGAAATGGTAAAACTAAAATAACAACAAGTAACCAAAATGATATTTGCCAGAACATGACGATTAATTCTCTTTAAACCTAACGTTTTAGTATTTATGCGTTGTGCTGTTTGCATGGCATAAACCACTTGTTGGACTTGGCCGATGCCGAGTCCAGATTAATTGGTACGCTTTATGCTGTAGGAATTTGCTTTTTTGATGCTGGCTCTGGGCTGCAGAGCCGTTTTGAACTGATTATTTGGCTTGAATTGTACATGTTTCATTGAAATTCCCTTGTCATTGTGGTGTTCCATCACATCTTTTTTAAGTTTAGCTGATTCAATGAGGATAATATACTCGATTGAGCCAGCATTTGGCTCCGCGCATCGGCTTAGTTCAACAGCATATTAGCTGGGTTCCCGATAAATATCCTAAGAAGTTCACCAAAATCAACATCAAGCACCGATTGCCAATAATGTCAGCCAACAGTACAAAAAAGCACATCTCAGCGTAACCGCTTTGAGTTAATTGTCGCCTATTAACGATGACAGTAACGAGACTAACAGACACGTACATATCAGTTGCCAGAAGCTTAAGCATCAGTTTCACATGACAGATAAAACAGTCTCAAGATGACATTTTATCGCTAATCATCTCAAAAATAGCTGCAACTGTAATGATTACATGTAAAACCTTTTATTTTTAAAAACAAAAAAATAAACTTCATACCATCAATTATTAACCATTAAAAACATAGAGTTATACTTTAAGTGCTGATTTAGATCTTGTTTAGCAACATCAGCTTTATGTGATGCTGGTCAAATCAATGCTTGATAGTTAGAGCTCTAATCATTAGTATCGTTATCAATTAAGCGTACAATTAACAAACCTTAAGACCAATGATCCCCTATATAGCAAGACCTGTATTGAAAAACGACAGACAACAACAGCTGATTAATGCCACGTTAGTATCTGTCGAACACCATAGATTACCAAACACCACACGTAATCGCATTAGCGGATTGACGGCAATGTTATCAGGGATAGTCAACCACTATTTCGGTAGCAAACAAGGGATAATCCAAGCCAGCCAAAAATTTGTTTCAGATAAATTGATGCAAGCATTACTGACAACAACGTCATGCAAAAACGTCCCCCTTGTAACAAGGCTTTCAAAGAGTGTGGCAGCTAACCTTACCGAGATACAAGGTTCAAATACCACGACTAAAAATTACGTAAACTTCTGGTCTCAGGCGATAAACGCCTCTAGGCTAGCAAGCTTGCACAATATTAATAGTCAGCAGTTATACGCCCATCGGTTTTTTTCAGTTAACCCATCATGGCCAACATTAGCTGCCGTCAATGCGACTAAGCAAATCGCCGTCATTGCTGGTTTTTGGTTGTCCCGTTCGCTCAACATCAAGCCTTTTACATCATCTGGTGTTATCGATTCTAAAGCGGCTATAGCGAGGCCAGATTGGCAGTATCACCACCTACTTGCGGTAATGCACTATGATGGTAAAAATGCTTTTCTCAGGCATGGTTTCCAAGCACATATTGGCCACAATAAGCCCAAAAACTGTCCGACTGCGACAGTAGTATCAAATGATACTCAGGCTGCGCCTCAAATCCAGTTCAATTATTTATCACACCAAAACCACATTGAAGGCTTTAGCGCGCAGGTGCACTTAATCCGTGAATTTGTCAATCAAATGAGTGTAGATCAATACCGTTGTGAACCCATTCAAGCTAACTTATCAGCTCAAACGAATGAAGAGATTGAACGTTTTGTCACAAGCGCGGTTGAACGAGCTGACCAGCCGACTTGCTCGTGCAAAATGAGCGAAGATAACATGATGATTGTCCATTCAGAAACCAAAGTTCATGGCATTAATCGCTTACATGTCGTTGATCTGTCTATTTCCCCGACAATCCCTAATGGCCATTTGAGCTCACCGACCATCATGGTCGCCGAGCAAGGCGCCGAATTTGTTTTAGGTGCACAACCACAGCCCCCGCCACAGTTTGGCCAACGTTACCGTTGCCAACCCATCACAACGATTACAAGCGCTTAAATGATCGCTTAACTAACCACAAATTAGTCTATGGGTATCAATAATACACATCGACAATGGGTCGATGGCCAACCGATGTTTTTATAAATGGCCAATGTAGCCAAGTTCAATCTATCAGGGTTTAACTATCGTCTTCACGATACTTAAGGCTTGAGGGCATATTCGCCTTTAAAAATTGTTCTATGGTATGAGAAAAAGACAACAAGGAGCCCACATTTTGTTTATAAATACTATTTACCCAGGAGTTAAGTAATGACTACCTGGTTATCAATAGGCATTTTATTTACTTTTTCCGCTATAGCATTTGTGATTTATCGTTGGGGTAACATGCGGTGCATTGGTGTCACACCCGTGCATAAATTTACCTTTATTGCCATTTTGTTCACCTCGGGACTTGATGTTGGCTTAATCATGTTTCCATTAACCGAATTTGCCGGTTATGCTGATTTAGCCGCCAGTCCTGAATATGGATTTAGCAATCCATTGGCAATTGAGTTTGGTTTTTGGTCCTATTTAATTTGGGCTTTTTACTTTTTAACCAGTTTCTACTTCTGTGTTATTGAACCAAGAGTACAGTTTTTTAAAATTCCGCTGATTAAATTTATTAATAACCTAGTAATTATTGGTACGTGTGCCTTTACCGCTTATTTATTATTGACCAATTTACCCTGGTATTTACCGCAATTAGGTGATGGTGAAAGCATTGTCAGTAGCTTTTACCTTATCGTGTTTATGGTGATTGCCGCCGCAGTGTATTCAAGCACCAGTATTCGCTATGTACGTTATCTCAGTTTAGCCAGTACTTGGTTATTCTTTGGTTTAATCGCCCTGATGTGGTCTGGTGCATTTTTAGCAGACGACTCAAGTGTGGGTGAATTCTTTACTACCTTTGCATTAATCGGTAATTACTTTAGCAATATCAATCGTTTTGTTTTACCCATCAATGATTACCATGAGTTTTACCTATTATGGTGGTTTGCGTGGAGCATTATGATTGGTCAATTTACCGCCCGTTTTGTCGGCGGCATGAAAACCTATCAAGTTTTGTTCGCCATGATGGTGTTCCCTTCTATTCCAATCGCAATTTGGTTCACCGTACTGTACTACTACAGCGCAAACGGCATTGATACATCAGGTTTCTATAATCTGGCCATGGTGATCGTTGGCATCACGTTTGTGATTAATTCACTCGATTCGCTAGTGCGTTTATACACAGACAACTTAAATATAACGGTTGAACGTTTTGGTAAAGTCCCTTATATGATCGGGAATGTGGTATTGCTGAGTGGTTTAACCTTGTTGTTTAAACTTGAATTTCTTCAAATACAATGGGTTGGCGCGTTATCTATTGGCCTGATCTTAGGTTGCTTTGGTTTTATCTTAATATCGCATTACCACAACGTGGGTAAAATTGAACACTCTCCAAAAGAAAATAAAATTGATTTCACTAAATTTGCATTAGCAAACTAAACCAATATTTATGTTCTAAGGAATAGTAATGAACAGGACAATAAAAAAGTTTGCCCTATTGATCTTATTTGCTCTACCAACTTCAGTCACTGCAGGAGAGTTAAGCGCCACGATTAATGCAACGTCTGACTATACCTTTAATGGTGTTAGCTAAACGGATAATGACCCGGCATTACAAGCCAGCCTAGACCATGCAGCAAATGACGCTTGGTACTTGGGTGCTTGGGCATCTAATGTTGACTTTGGTAGTGCTGATAACACTTAGTTAGAACTTGATTTTTATGCAGGTAAGTATGCTGAGTTAACTGATAAACTCTCTGTCGATGCGGGTATCGCATATTACACTTACCCTGGTGATAATGCCTCTGATGAGTATGACTACCCAGAGATATACACCAATTTACGATTACCTAAGGAGGCGCAAAATATTGATTTGTATTAATTGATATTTTGGCCAAATGAAGCCAAATCGAAGAAACATAATACTCGGTACACATGCACCTGAGACCGTCGAAAACAGGGACGTTTTCGCAGATCCCCCATGGATGGGTTTACGGCGGATCTTAGGTGTATGTGTACTTAAGGTCACTCTTTCACATCCATGTGATTGCGACATTCCGTTCATCCTGAACATTCCTGCGGCAGGCAATTGATAACATTGAATTAACGCTCTAAAGCAAACTACCAAACATGAAATAGGGTCTGCATTACTCGGACGAAAGTCCAACGACCCGTAAACTTTGGCGCATTAATCAGTTACCTGCCTAGCTGAGAAAGGTCAGATTTAACGATGAAATGAGTAACGCCACTTGTTCGGCTTGGTACAGATAAAAGTAACAATGTTAACCTGGATGAATCAGAGTGATAAAACGGATAATATCTGCCGGCGACTAAAGCCGGATAAAGTACGGTATCGCCACCAAGATAACCCCCATTATCAGTAAGCTGGTGACACTGGCAACAAAATACGGAAACACACATAACGCCATTCCAATACATAAGGGAACAATCGCTCTTTGACGTTTTCCATAGACAAAATACCCCATGCCAATGGCGCCAAATAGCACACTCCACATGATCATTGCTGCACTGCCCATCTGTTTGCCTCTTATCTATTGCCTAGCTATTGCCTACCTATAATGAATAGATTGGCTAATTTGTTGGATTATTTTGAGCTTTGGATTTGATCCAGTCAATCAGCTAGTCAGATCTTAATGTTAATAGGCTTCCAACTAATGCAAATAATGCAATTAATGCAATTAATGCAATTAATGCAATTAATGCACTAAGGCCCATCCGCCTTTTACTATAAGACTCCAGCGTCTAAGAACCCTAATGTCATCACAAACAAGCTTGGTAAACTGACCGCGATTCAAATCAACATCAAGCACTGATTGCCAATAATGCTAGCCAACAGTACAAAAAAGCACACCTCAGCGTAACCGCTTTGGGTTAATTGTCGCCTATTAACGATGACAGTAACGAGACTAACAGACATGTACAGATCAATCGCCAGAAGCTTAATCATCAGTTTTACATGACAGATAAAACAGTTTCAAGATGACATTTTATCGCTAATCATCTCAAAAATAGCTGCAACTGTAATGATTACATGTAAAACCTTTTTATTTTTAACAACAAAATATCAACTTCATATTATCAACTATTAATCATTAAAAACGTAGACTTAAACTTTAAATGCTGATTTAAATCTTGTTTAGCAACATCTGTTTTATGATCTAGATCAAATAAACGCTTGATACTTAGAGCTCTAATCATTAGTATACTTATTAATTGAGCGTTCAATTAACAATTGTTAATACGGATAACGGACCCATTTTATGTCAAGACCTATAATGAAAAACGTCAGACAACAACAGCTGATAGATGCCACGTTAATGTCTGTCGAACAACATGGGTTACAGAACACGACGATTAATACTATTAGTGGATTAGCCGGAATGTCATCTGGGATCATCAGCCACTATTTTGGTGGAAAACAAGGGTTAATAGAAGCCACGCTAAAATTTCTGTTAGATGAATTGAAGCAAGCATTACTGGCCAGAACATCAGGCAAAACGTTAACCCCGATAGATCGGCTTTCAATGATTGTGGAAGCTAACTTTACTGAATTACAACGTTCAGGCGGCGCGACAAAAACATGGTTAAGCTTCTGGTCCCAAGCGATGCACGATCCTGGACTCGCAAGGTTACAAAACATTAATAGTCAGCGGTTATACAGCAATCTGCTTTTTTCGTATAAACAACTGTTACCTAACATTGAAGCGGTCAATGCCGCTAAGCAAACTGCGGCAGTGATTGATGGTTTTTGGTTACGCAGTGCGCTGAGTGCCACCCCAATTGAAGATTTTAAACAAGCCCAAATTTTATCTAAAGCCTTTATAAAGGCTCTGATCGTGCACAACGGAGTAAATTGATGTCATCTAGAGTTATTTATCAAAATTATATTCATGGAAAATACCAGTCAAATGGCACTGGTGAAACATTTGAAGTAACAAATCCTGCTACAGGGGAAGTCAGCTATTTAGTTGAGGTGGCAACTGAGTCTGTGCAACAAGCCGCCATAGACAGCGCTAAAGTCGGTTTTGCGATTTGGTCGGCAATGGCCCCAATTGAACGTAGCCGCATTTTACTAAAAGCCGTTGCCCTACTTCGTGAACAAAATGATGAACTTGCCGCAGGTGAAGTACTCGATACTGGTAAACCATGGCAAGAAGCCTCAGTAGTCGATGTCGTTACTGGTGCCGACTCTATCGAGTTCTTTGCAGGTCTCGCCCCCAGTATTGAAGGTAATCAGCAACCTGTCGGCGCAGATTTTTATTACACTCGCCGTGAGCCATTAGGCATTTGTGCCGGTATTGGCGCATGGAACTACCCACTACAGATAGCTTGTTGGAAAGCCGCCCCTGCACTTGCTTGCGGTAATGTGATGATTTTTAAGCCTTCAGAAGAAACCCCTCGCGGCGCAATGCGTTTAGCTGAAATCTTCACTCAAGCTGGCGTGCCGGATGGCGTATTTAACGTTGTTCAAGGTGACGGTAGCGTCGGTGAATGGCTAACCACGAGTAAAGATATCGCTAAAGTATCTTTTACTGGCGAAGTGGGAACCGGTAAAAAGGTCATGGCAGCCGCCGCTGGCTCACTAAAATACGTGACCATGGAGCTGGGCGGTAAGTCGCCATTGATTATCTTTAACGATGCCGACGTTGAAAATGCAGTATCAGCTGCGATGTTAGCTAATTTTTATACTCAAGGCGAAGTCTGTACTAATGGTACTCGAGTCTTTGTGCAGCAAGATATTTATCCGCAATTTATTCAACGCTTAAAAGAACGTACTGAGCAGAACATTATTTGCGGCGATCCAATGGACCCTAACACTAATTTCGGGGCATTGATCTCACGCGACCATCAACAAAAAGTACTTGACTACATTGATATCGGTAAAAAAGAAGGTGCTACCTTATTAACCGGTGGAACAGCATTACAGCCTGACAATGCCCCTAATGGTTTCTTTGTTGCCCCGACTATCTTTACTGATTGTACCGATAACATGACCTTGTCTAAAGAAGAAGTGTTTGGGCCGGTAATGTCGGTATTAACCTTTACTGATGAAGACGAAGTGATCCGTCGAGCTAATAGCACTCATTTAGGTTTAGCGGCTGGCGTGTTTACTCAAGACATAACCCGTGCTCACAGAGTGATCCACCAAATCCAAGCAGGCATTTGTTGGATTAATGCCTATGGCGCCTCCCCTGCAGAAATGCCTGTTGGTGGTTATAAAATGTCGGGGGTTGGCCGTGAAAATGGCGCTGAAACATTAAAGGCATACACCCAAATCAAAGCTGTTTACGTGGGTATGCAGTCACTTGAAAGCCCATTTTAAGGAGTGACTAAACTAATGACTCATCAATATGATTATATTATTGTCGGCGCCGGTAGCGCAGGTTGTGTATTGGCTAACCGCTTAACTGAGAACCCAGACAATAAAGTATTAATTCTTGAAACCGGTGGTAGTGACAAGAGCATTTTTATTCAAATGCCAACGGCGCTATCTATCCCAATGAATACTAAAAAGTATGCCTGGCAGTTTGAAACCGAAGCCGAACCGTATTTAGATAATCGTCGCATGCATTGCCCTCGCGGCAAAGTATTAGGCGGTTCATCATCGATTAATGGCATGGTTTACGTGCGTGGTCATGCTCGCGATTTTGACGAGTGGCAACAAAAAGGTGCAAAAGACTGGGATTATGCTCATTGCCTACCTTACTTTAAAAAAGCCGAAACATGGTCTTTTGGTGGTAATGAATATCGTGGTGATAAAGGCCCATTAGCGGTTAATAACGGCAATGAAATGAAAAACCCTTTATATCAAGCTTTTGTTGATGCAGGTGTCGATGCCGGCTATTTAGCAACCGATGATTACAATGCCAGTCAGCAAGAAGGTTTTGGTCCAATGCACATGACGGTTAAAAACGGCGTGCGTTGGTCTACGGCAAATGCCTACCTTCGCCCTGCAATGAAACGCCCTAATTTAACCGTGGTAACTCATGCTTTAGTGCACAAGGTTATCATGCAAGGTAAAACAGCTATCGGCGTTCGTTACGAGTGTAAAGGTCAGTTGATTGATATTAACTGCAATAAAGAAGTGGTGTTATCGGCCGGTTCAATTGGGTCGCCACATATTTTGCAGTTATCGGGTATTGGCGACGCCAGCACATTAGCTAGCGCAGGCATTGAGCAAGTACATCAATTACCCGGTGTTGGCCAGAATCTGCAGGATCACTTAGAGTTTTACTTTCAATTTAAGTGCTTAAAACCCATTTCGCTTAATGGCAAAATTGATCCATTAAACAAACTGTTTATTGGTGCTCGTTGGATTTTAGATAAGTCAGGTTTAGGCGCAACTAACCATTTTGAATCTTGTGGCTTTATCCGTTCAAAAGCTGGCTTAGAGTGGCCAGATTTACAGTATCACTTCTTACCTGCTGCAATGCGCTATGACGGTAAAGAAGCTTTTGCGGGCCATGGTTTCCAAGTTCACATTGGTCACAATAAACCCAAAAGCCGTGGGACTGTCACTGTGGCATCAAATGATCCCAAGGTTGCTCCACAAATTCAGTTCAATTATTTATCACACCAAGATGATATTGAAGCTTTTAGAGCTTGTGTTCGCTTAACCCGTGAAATCATCAATCAACCAGGTTTAGATGAGTATCGTGGTGAAGAAATCCAACCAAGCTTAGCGGTGCAAACCGATGAAGAAATTGATCGTTTTGTTAGAAGCTCAGTAGAAAGCGCATATCACCCTTCTTGCACATGCAAAATGGGCGAAGATGATATGGCTGTTGTCGATTCAGAAACTAAAGTTCACGGTATTAATGGTTTACGAGTGGTTGACTCGTCAATTTTTCCGACCATTCCTAATGGTAATTTGAACTCGCCGACCATCATGGTCGCCGAGCGCGCTGCCGATATTATTTTAGGTAACGAGCCGCTCGCGCCAAGTTTGTCAAACGTGACCATTGCCAAACAGTGGCAAACATCACAACGATTACAAGCCCCCAAACGTCAAGTTGATTAACACTAATTAGTCGATGTGTATTCATTAATACACATCGACAACGGGTTGATGGCCAACCTACATTTTTGTAAATGGCCTATTTAGCTAAGTTCAATCTATCAGGGTTTAACTATCGTCAACACGATACTTAAGGCTTGAGGGTTTTTGCCTTTAAAAATTGTTCTATGGCATAAGAAAACATACAACAAGGAGCCAACATTATGTTCGCACACACCCTTTATTCAGGAGTCAAATAATGACTACCTGGTTATCAATAGGTATTTTATTTACGTTTATCGCTATCGCATTTGTGATTTATCGTTGGGGTAACATGCAGTGCGTTGGCGTCACACCAGTGCGTAAGTTTACTTTTATTGCCATTTTGTTCACATCTGGACTTGATGTGGGTTTAATCATGTTTCCGTTAACTGAATTTGCCGGATATGCAGATTTAGCCGCCAGTCCTGAATATGGATTTAGTAATCCGTTAGCGATTGAGTTTGGTTTTTGGGCCTGCTTAATTTGGGCATTTTATTTTCTAACGTGCTTCTACTTCTGTGTTATTGAACCAAGAGTAAAGTATTTTGAAATTCCATTAATTAAATTTATTAATAACATTGTCATTATTGGCACTTGTGCCTTTACCGCTTACTTATTATTAACCAACTTACCCTGGTATTTGCCGCAATTAGGGGATGGTGAAACGATTGTTGGCAGCTTCTACTTAATAGTATTGATGGTCATTGCCGCCGCAGTGTATTCAAGCACCAGTATTCGCTATGTTCGTTATCTCAGTTTAGGCAGTACATGGTTGTTCCTAGGTTTGATTGCCATTATGTGGTGTGGTGCATTTTTATCAGACGACTCAAGTGTGGGTGAGTTCTTTACCACATTTGCATTACTCGGTGACTACTTCGGTAATATCCATAACTTTGTGCTACCGATAAACGATTACCATGAATTTTACCTGTTCTGGTGGTTTGCGTGGAGCATTATGATTGGTCAATTTACCGCACGTTTTGTTGGTGGAATGAAAACTTATCAAGTGTTAATCGCTATGATGGTGTTCCCTTCAATTCCAATTGCCATTTGGTTCACGGTACTTTACTACTACAGCGCAAACGGCATTGACACGTCAGGTTTCTATAATCTTGCGATGGTGATTGTTGGCGTAACGTTTGTGATTAACTCACTCGATTCACTGGTACGTTTATACACTGACAACTTAAACCTAACGGTTGAACGTTTTGGTAAAATACCTTATATCGTCGGTAATGTTGTCGTACTGAGTGGTTTAACCTTGCTATTTAAATTGGATTTCCTACAAATTCAGTTGGTCGGCGCACTGGCTATTGGCTTGATATTAAGTTGTTTCGTATACATATTAAAATCACACTACCGTAATGTGGGAGATATTGAACGCTCTCCAAAAGAAAATAAAATCGATTTCACTAAAATCGAATTAGCAGACTAAACAAATAATAATAATCCAAGGAATAATGATGAATACGACAATAAAAAAGTTAGCTCTATTAAGCTTATTTGCTATACCAACTACTGTTATGGCTGGTGAGTTAAGTACCACGGTTAATGCAACGTCTGACTATACCTTTAATGGTGTTAGCCAAACGGATAATGACCCTGCATTACAAGCTAGCTTAGATTATGCTGCCAATGACGGTTGGTACGTTGGTGCATGGGCATCAAACGTCGACTTTGGCAGTGCTGATGACACTTGGTTAGAACTTGATTTTTATGCAGGTAATTATGTTGAGTTAACTGACCGAGTCTCTGTTGATGCAGGTATCGCATATTACACTTACCATGGTGATAATGCCTCTGATGAATATTACTACCCTGAGATATACACCAAATTTGGTTACGGCTCATCGCTTGGTCATACTGAATTGAACTTTTGGTATTCATGGGATTACTTTGGTGTTGATGCTGACCATTACATCATGATGGTCGCACATACCTTTACCATTGCAGAAGGTCATGACATTCGTGTAAGCGTTGACCGCTCTACGTCGCAAGACGAAGATAAGTGGGCATGGGATGGTGACAAGTCTTACAACCATTACCGTGCAGAATACATGACTAGCTGGGAAGGTTTTGACTTCAATGTTGCTGCTGAAGATACCAGCATGAACAATGATGTAAGCGATTCTCGTGTAGTATTATCTGTATCACGAACTTTCACGCTATAAACTGTTATAATCAATAATAGCAAAACAGAATAATGTCTTTGACATTATTCTGTTTTTTAATATTGAGCATGAGTAATAAGCAAAATTCTTCTCTCGTGCGGGGTCAATTATGAAGAGGAGAATAAGGGGATTATGGAAAAATACGAGCAGCTGTTAATTTCATTACGCCGGGTGATCAGAGCCATTGACATACACTCGCGCCAATTAAATAAACTATCCGGTCTAACTGGACCGCAATTAATGGTAATACAAAAAGTTGATCAGCTTGAGGCGCCACTGGCTAAAAAAATTGCCCAAGAGATTAATTTAAGTGCAGCCACAGTGACGACCATTATTGACCGACTCGAAAAGCGTGGATTTGTAATTAGAACGCGCAGTGAAACTGACAAGCGTAAAGTTCACTTATCATTAAGTGAAGCAGGTAAAACACTGTTAAACAGTGCACCTAAACCATTGCAAGAACATTTTATTATGCGCTATCAGAATCTTGAAGAATGGGAACAAAGCCAATTATTGTCTGCAGTCGAACGTATTGCGACAATGATGGATGCCAATGATATTGATGCGGCGCCTGTATTGTACGTCGGCCAAATTCAAGTAGAAGATCAACCTCAATAAGTTCCCCCTTTCTTATCTATAGCGCGAGAACCATCTTGCGTTATAGGTATTGCAGCTGGCTAGCGTTTAATCTTAATATTTACCCCTTCGGTTGTCATGTGTTGTCATCTTTTTGAAAGCCATACTGTTTCAACGTCTGCAGTGCAAATCATAGTAAATATCAGCCTAACACCAAATGCTCGATTAAAGCGAGATGGTCGGCACCATAGTCTAGAGAGAACTAAGAAAAGTGAATGGCTAATTTCGTGCATCGATCTATGCAGATATATCAACACTCAGCATTAGCCACATATTAGCCACAGAAAGACTCAAGCGCACAAACATTGATATTATTACTACCCAGAATATAAAAGACGTGACGACTTTAACGTTTCAATAAGCTTGCGACTAAAATTGTTACTCACTTTTTCATAAAACCGATTAGCCAAATACGCTAAATAACTTAACGTTCAAATCACCATCATCAGTATCTCATACTCGCTATTTACACTTTGGTTACAAGGCGCGTTGGGCTAGAAGTCTCATCAAAATTAACCAATATAAAATTGATGATGTAGGATCGGCTCATTTATCCTTTCTGCTTTACACGCTAATCAGTTAGAAAAATTGCACGATTAAAGCCTTTAAAGTCAAACTGGAGTCGTTTAGTATGAGATGAGTATGTATTCCTTTGTGCTTATAACAACATGGGAGTGGTAATTGAAAAAAGTCAATATTATCCATGTGTTATAGAGAAGCTAGTGAGTCAACTTTTTTTACTGGTTGTGCTTTGGGGTATATTGGTAAATTTTAAAATTACATTTTGGAGAGAATCAATGTTAACTGTTATGAGAGCCCCATCTCGATATGTTCAAGGTGCTAACGCTATTTTGGAACTGGAAAAACACGTTTCCTCGATAGGCACAAAGTTCTATGTTGTAGCCGATGAGTTTGTCATGAATATGACCAAGGAAAAAATAGAACAGGCCTTTGGTGGTGATACTTCAAAATTGGTATTTGAAGAATTTTATGGCCAAAGTTCCATGACAGAAATTCGTCGTATCGAAGAATTACTTAAGATGAGCGGTTGTGATGCCATTATTGGGATAGGTGGAGGTAGAACATTTGATACCGTTAAGGCGGTTGGTCATTTTTCTAAAGTCTCAGTAATTATTGTACCAACCATAGCAGCAACTGATGCGCCATGTACTGCATTATCTGTTATTTATAATGATGAAGGAGAATTTAGCGAATATCTTTTCTATCCTAAAAATCCTGATGTTGTTCTGGTCGATTCTACCATTATCGCAAAAGCACCCGTACGTTTTCTAGTAGCAGGAATGGGCGATGCGTTAGGAACCTATTTTGAGGCCAGAACTTGCTTAAATACAAAATCTGCCAACCTTGTTGCTGGTGCGGTATCTCAAGCCGGTTTTGCACTGTCTAAATTGTGTTATGAAATATTGCGTGATTATGGCTTAAAAGCCAAACTTGCCGTCGAAAATGACGCAGTAACACCTGCGGTTGAAAAAGTGTTGGAAGCCTGTACTTATCTCAGTGGTGTCGGCGCTGAAAACGGTGGTTTAGCTACGGCTCATTCTATCTATAATGGTTTCACTATTCTTAAGCAGTGTGAAAAGACCATGCATGGTGAAATCGTGGCATTTGGCACATTGGTTCAATTGATCCTTGAAGATCAGCCAATGGAAGAAATTGAAAATGTGATCGATTTCTGTTTAACCGTCGGTTTACCCATTACGTTAAATCAGATTGGTTTAACAGATTACACCAGTGAAGAGTTGATGCGTGTTGCCCAAGCGGCTTGTAAGGAAGGAGAAACGATCCACAACACCCAAGGCGGTGTGACCGTTACTGAAGTTTACAATGCTATTGTGACTGCCAATGCGATGGGTGAAGAGTATCTGCAATTAGCTTAATTTTATAAGGTAACTCCCCATCATTATAAACCGGCCGAGATGTTAATCTTTTAATGTTAGGTCCAAATTCCAAACATAAAAAGCCCCAACTCATGTTGAGGCTTTTTTTTACCACTTTCTATTACTAGAGATTATAATGGTACCCGAGGCCGGACTATTCTTGATAACAAAGAGTGGCACGCCTGATGCTTAACAAGAGTGAGATGGATGTTCATCTTTATTCTTTACAACTAAATTCAAGATGTAAAAAAGCCCCAACTAATGTTGAGGCTTTTTTACACCATACTTACGTATGTAAATGATGGTACCCGAGGCCGGACTTGAACCGGCACGCTTATTCAGCGAGGGATTTTAAATCCCTTGTGTCTACCGATTCCACCACTCGGGCAAAGTGTTGTTTTAACCGTTACTAAAAGTAACCATTAAACGCAATATTGTGGAGGCGCAACCCGGAGTCGAACCGAGATAGGCGGATTTGCAATCCGCAGCATAGCCATTCTGCCATCGCGCCATGCTTTAACCAATTTCATCTCTATCGGATGAGAAAGAAATTGGAGCGACATATCGGGTTCGAACCGATGACCTATACCTTGGCAAGGTATCGCTCTACCAACTGAGCTAATGTCGCATATCTAACGCTTTAACGTTTCATTAATACTGCAGAAAAGGTATCGGCTTTCAACCTGTATCAACTGAACTAATGTCACATTTGTAACTCTTTAACGCTTAACAGCTAGAGAACGTTTCCCCTGACTGCGGAATGGCATTCTACCGTTTTAGCCCTGATAGTCAATCAATAAAAACAGATTTATTGCCACAAAATGACCGTTTGGTGCATAAAACAGCAGTATGATTAAATATATTACAAGGCGCATAAAAAAGCATCTCCAAAGAGATGCTTTATCATTAACTTTACGGGTAAGTACTCAATAAACAGACATATTAAGTATAAAGACTTTACTGATCGTCCCCATCACCTAAGGTTGATATTTATAACGTATTAATTTTTTGGTAATGACAATGTGGTTAAACCAAGCATTTTTTGCATAACACCAACAACTTGGCAGCTATAGCCAAACTCGTTGTCATACCAAACGTATAAAATAGCGCGCTTACCTTCAGCAATCGTCGCTTGAGAGTCAACCACACCCGCATAACGTGAACCAACTAAATCGCTAGATACAATTTCAGTTGACTCAGTAAAATCAATTTGATTCTGAAGTCCAGACTGTAATGCCACATCTTTTAAGTATTCATTCAGCTCATCACGATTAGTTTCAGATTGTAGATTAACACTGATGATAGCCATAGATACGTTAGGTGTTGGTACACGGATCGCGTTACCGGTTAACTTACCTGCTAATACAGGCAATGCTTTGGCAACGGCTTTAGCTGCACCCGTTTCAGTAATAACCATATTCAATGGTGCGCTGCGACCACGACGGTCAGCACTGTGGTAGTTATCGATCAGATTTTGATCGTTAGTATAAGAATGAATGGTTTCTACGTGGCCATTCTCAATACCGTATTTATCATTGACCGCTTTTAACACTGGAGTAATGGCGTTAGTGGTACAGCTTGCCGCCGATACAATGGTGTCTTCATCGAGAATATCATTTTCATTAACACCGAATACGATATTTTTAATCGCACCTTTAGCGGGTGCCGTTAACAATACTTTGGTCGCACCAGGGCTTTTAAGGTGTAAACCTAAACCGGCTTCATCTTTCCAAATACCGGTGTTATCCACGACTAAAGCATCGTTAATGCCGTACTGAGTGTAATCAACCTGGTCTGGAGAATTAGCGTAAATGATCTGAATGTAAGTACCGTTGGCAATGAGCGCGTTGTTTTCTTCATCCACTTCAACAGACCCATTAAACGGTCCATGTACTGAATCACGACGTAATAGACTAGCACGTTTTTCTAAATCGCTCTTTTTCCCACCCCGTAAAACAATGGCACGCAGACGCAATTTATTGCTCTTACCTGTACGTTCAATTAACAACCGGGCTAATAAACGGCCGATACGACCAAAACCGTAAAGAACAACATCACGAGGAGGGGTATCATCACCATGATTAACCGCTTCTGACAATTCGTGAGCCATATAAGCTTCAATACCGCTCGCATCCTTGTTATCACGCCAATAATTAATGGCTAATTTACCGATATCCACTCTGCAATGCTTGATGGCTAATTTGCTTAGTGCTACAACAAATGGGAAACTTTCACGAAGACGTAACTTTTCACCGACATGACGACGTACTAAACGGTGTGACTTAATGATTTCGATGGTTGATGCGTTTAGTAATGGTTTACCATATACCATTACTTCAATGCCTTGGTTACGATACAATTTTCCAAGCAACGGTTGCATTGCTTCTGCCATTTCGAAACGTTCTTGCCAGCTTTGTAAATGTTTATCTGCACTCATGTAGGGATCCTTTATCTCACTTTTCTATTATTTTCAGAAAGGTTTGAGTAACAATAAGAAAAGACCAATAATTTAGTATATTGTATGGGGACTACCCCTGTTGGTCGCCGACATTGTAATAAAATATACGCTATTTCGCTAGTAACAAATTTTCGGTAAATGTGTAATTTTATTAGACAATTCAGCTCTTGGAGACGTTTTTGAACCATAATTTTGTATTAATTACATCATTTACAGTTATTGGGGCATTTTTTGGTCTTTATGGCTGTGATAATGACCGTAATAGCGACCAAATTTGTAAAAATAATCCTGAACTTTGTAGCGATTTACACGAAGATAGTTGGTGTCGCTTTGAAAAAGCCGACTTAATCCGTCATCGATACGCGTTAAAACAAAGTTCATCGCCCACTGGTAAGCAACTGTATCAACAGCTCGTCCATCTAGAAGATTATAGTAAATGCATCGAATTGGCCGCTGGAGTGCAACATAAACTTAATACCTACCGTACTCGTGATCGCGAGCAAGCATTTGCGGTAAGCACCCAAACACTCGCTGAACTGCAAGAATTTACCCGCACTAATAATAATGTGCATTTAGCTTTTTATCGTTGGATGCGTTTCAACGACCAAGCCGGATTCACCATTGTAGAAGAAACCTATAAGCAAGGTAACCTCGTCGACAATGAAATTATTACTCAACTAGCCGCCTATTATGTGCGGGTCTCCCCTCGCGACGCTAAATCACTTTATTTGCATTTGTTATCCACATCAGAGCCAGCCAATGTCGATCCTGATTGGTTTTTAGCATTAGCCTCAATTTACCGCCAACAACAGGATAGTGAAAAAGAGTATCTGTTGACCAGAGCCAATTTGTTAATGAGCGAAAACCTTGCCGATGAGGAACAAGTATTAGCCATCATTAATGGTGATCATAAGCGCGCATTAGTTTTAGACCGCCAAGCAGTTGAATTAGTATCAACGGTAATGAGCAATAAATTTGCCAATAGTCACAGTGAAACATTATTGAGATAAACGACGATTTTACTGTTTATGTCAGCTTTTGTAGCAATAACTATTTATGTAAACTTACAAAAATGTGGTTAATTTATCTTCAAAACGGGCTAAATGTAAAAATAATACGACAATTACATCCTTTATTCGGCATATTTGGGTGATTTAACTTGATTATTATAGCCAGTTTGGTAATTTTACAACTAGGCGATCCACATGCCACCAAATTATTTTAACTTGAGGGATATGAGATGACTATCCGTGTAGCAATTAACGGCTATGGCCGTATCGGTAGAAATGTTTTACGTGCACTGTACGAAAGCGACAAAGATTACCCAATCGAAATCGTAGCATTGAATGATTTAGGTGATGCGTCAATTAATGCCCACTTAACTAAGTATGATACTGTACACGGTCGTTTCAACGCTAAAGTTGATCATGACGATGAAGCTATCTACGTCAATGGCGACAAAATCTTAACTTTCCAAGAACGTGACCCATCAAAGTTACCTTGGGCTGAGTTAAAAATTGATGTTGTTTTTGAATGTACTGGTATCTTTACTTCTAAAGAATCTGTGCAACCACACCTTACTGCAGGCGCAAAGAAAGTTATTATTTCTGCTCCAGGTAAGAATGTAGATGCAACCATCGTTTATGGTGTGAATAACGACATATTAACCTCAGACATGACAGTGATTTCAGGTGCATCATGTACGACTAACTGTTTAGCGCCTATGGCTAAGCCGTTAAATGATGAAATTGGTATTGAGTCAGGTCTAATGACCACAATCCATTCATACACTAACGATCAACGTTTATCTGACGTGTACCACACAGATTTACGCCGTGCTCGCGCTGCGGCAATGTCGATGATCCCAACTAAAACCGGTGCAGCTGCTGCAGTAGGCTTAGTGGTTCCTGAGCTTCAAGGCAAATTTGACGGATTAGCGGTACGTGTACCAACGATTAATGTGTCTTTAGTTGATTTAACCTTCTTAGCGTCTCGCGACACCACTATTGAAGAAGTTAACGCCATCATCACTCGTGCTTCACTGCAGTCTCCTATGTCTGAAGTGTTAGCGATTAATGAAGAACCATTAGTGTCTATCGACTTTAACCATAATCCTTTCTCTTCTAATTTCGACGCAACACAAACACGTGTTAACGGTCGTTTAGTGAAAGTGATGTCATGGTACGACAACGAGTGGGGTTTCAGTAACCGCATGTTAGACAACGCTGTTGCACTAATGAACGCTAAGTAATCTACCTTGTAGAGTCGCTTGTTGGATTTGGTTTAGCTTAAGAGCCTCGCATTTATTGCGGGGCTTTTTGTTGGCTGTTGGGTAAGCCGTGTACCCTTTGTGTGTGTGCTGGTGCTGGCAGGATTTTAGCTTCAACGTTACTGAAGTAGGTAACAAAAATGAATGTATCCATTAATGTCTAAAATGCCATCGCGATTATGTGGTGATGAAATTATAATCGTTACAACAAATTGCCACATAATTGAATCATGGTTATTCGAAGCACAAAATCGAGTCAAAAATTTGTTAGCTCTTGGTAATTATTATTAATTTAAAAAACAATACCTCTGACTATAACCTCAGCTGAACAATATTTTAATATCAGATATTTGTTGTTACTAAGCATTGGTATTATTTTAGATAACTCGATTCTGCTAAATAAAAAGCCGACTTGATGTCGGCTTTCATTTTTCTGTTCACACTAAACTTTGCGCTTAGGCGTTGCCCTTCACTTTCATATTCAATTCTTTGGCAAAATCGAGCATGCGGGTGAGTGGGATGAGTGCTTTGATGCGCAGTTCATCGCTAACAAAGATTTCATGGTCAGTTTTGTCGGTATCAACCAATGACGCTTCGATAGCGGGTAAACCGTTCATGGCCATCCACGGGCAATGAGCGCAGCTCTTGCAGGTCGCGCCGTTACCACCGGTTGGAGCCTCGAGTAAGGTTTTACCTGGCGCCGCTTGCTGCATTTTATAAAAAATACCGCGGTCTGTGGCAACAATAAAAGTGTCATTAGGCATTGTTTGCGCAGCGTTAATGAGCTGGCTGGTAGAGCCAACGGCATCGGCAAGTTCAATCACACTGGCAGGTGATTCTGGATGAACAAGAACGGCTGCTGTTGGATGTTGCTTTTTAAGCTGGCGTAAGGCTTTGGCTTGAAACTCATCATGCACAATACAATCGCCCTGCCATAACAGCATGTCAGCGCCAGTTTGCTTATTGATGTAAGCGCCTAAGTGACGGTCTGGTGCCCAGATGATTTTTTTATCTTGGCTGTCTAAGTGCTCAACAATTTCAAGTGCAATACTTGAGGTTACCACCCAATCTGCACGGGCTTTTACTGCGGCAGAGGTGTTGGCGTATACCACCACGGTATGATCAGGGTGCGCATCGCAAAACTCACTAAAGAGTTCTATCGGACAACCTAAATCTAATGAACAGGTTGCTTCTAACGTTGGCATTAAAATGGTTTTTTCTGGGCTTAAAATTTTTGCGGTTTCGCCCATAAACTTCACCCCTGCGACAATTAATGTCTTTGCTGGGTGATCACGACCAAAGCGTGCCATTTCTAGAGAATCAGATACGCAGCCGCCGGTTTCTTCTGCTAAGGCTTGAATTTCAGGGTCGGTATAGTAATGGGCCACTAACACCGCATCTTTTTCAATCAGTAACTGCTTAATGTGTGCTTTATATTGTGCTTTTTCAGCGTCAGACAACACGGCAGGTTTAGGTGGAAACGGATACTCAATAGTTTCAATTTTAGGTGCCGACAAACTCATACAGGTTCCAAACGATTGACATTGTCCGGATATTATACAAAATCGTGGTTAAAAACAAAAGGACGCGTTAGCGTCCTTTTAGATAAGGTAGTGTATTAAACACTTAACAGTATTAGCGCATGGCTAAAAGCATTTCTTGCGGTTGTTCTAGGTAGTGTTTCCATAGATTACAGAAACGGGCAATGGTGCCGCCATCAATGACGCGGTGATCGCCTGACCAACTCACTTGCATGATCTTACGTGCTTCAACTTCGCCATTGGCGTTAAAGCGCGGCAATACCTGCAATTTACCCAAAGCCACAATCGCCACTTCAGGTTTGTTGATAATGGGTGTTGCCACCGTACCACCTAGAGCACCAATGTTAGAAATCGAAATAGTGCCGTCTTTTAAATCTGCTGGTGATACTCGTCCGCTGCGCGCGGCAGTCGTTAAGCGAGTAATATCAGCGGCGATTTCTAAAATCGATTTACGTTGAACATCTTTGATATTAGGTACAAGTAAACCCACTTTGGAGTCAACGGCCATACCAATGTTATGACGTGACTTGTAGGTGAGTTCAGTGCAATCGGCATTCACTTGGCTATTTAATATCGGAAATTGGGTAATCGCTAACGACATGGCCTTCATAAAGAAGGGCATCATGGTGAGCTTCACTTCATCGGTTGAATAACGTTGCTTCATGCTTTCACGCAAAGCCACTAATTCGGTTAAATCAAACTCTTCACAGTAAGTAAAATGCGGGATAGTCGATACCGACTCTACCATCATCTTCGCCATGATAGCCTTCACGCCTTTGATGGGCTCGACTCTATCGCTTGCTCCAGCATAGCTAACAGTAGGGCTATTATTTATTTGACCAGCTTGATTTTCTAATTGACCACCGACTTGACCACTTACTTGATTAGCAGAAGATGACACCGGCGTTGTGCTTACAGCAGCTTGGGTGGAACTTGCCCCCTGCTGATGACGTTCAATGTCTTCTTTATAAACACGGCCATTTTTGCCAGTACCCACAACCATAGCAATATTAATGTCTCGCGAGCGGGCCATGCGGCGTACCGCCGGACTGGCTAACGCTTTACCTTGTGCAACAGGTTCAAGATTACCTTGTGGCGCAGCAACTTGAGCTTGTTCAGCAACCTCTACCGTCGCGGACTGAGTATGACTATCCGCTGCCACTTCAATGGCAAATAAAGGCGAGTGAACTTTAGCGAGCTGTCCTTTGCGATAATGCAGTTTGACAATTTTACCGGCTTTCATTGCAGGTATTTGCACTAAGGCTTTATCGGTCATCACATCAGCAATAGGCTGATCTTCAACCACCATATCGCCTTCTTTTACTAACCAATCAACCAATTCACATTCAACAATACCTTCGCCAATGTCTGGCAATAAGAATTCTTCAATGTTTGATTGGCTGCTTGAGGTGGTAACAACAGCATTACTGTCGTTAACGCTTGTGTCATTAATGGCCGTGTCGCTAACCGCTGTGACTTCAGCAACCGGCGCGTCAGTGACACTATCGCTCTCTTCACCTTCCATTTCTACTGCGTACAATGGTTGATGCACAATGGCTATTTCACCTTTAGCGTAGTACAGCTTAGTAATTTTTCCGCCATGGGGCGCTGGAATTTGCACTAACGCTTTATCAGTCATTACATCTGCAATCGGCTGATCTTCAGTGACCATATCACCTTCACTGACTAACCAATCAACTAATTCGCATTCCACCACACCTTCGCCGATGTCGGGTAAAATAAAATCTTTAATCATATCTTACTCCTAATAGGCCACTGTGGCTTTGATGGCTTCGAATGTCTTTAACTCATCTGGCATGTATTCTTTTTCATGCACTAATGGATAAGGCGTATCTAATCCGCACACACGGCTGATGGGTGATTCAAGTGATAAGAAGCATTCTTGCTGAATAGTTGCGGCAATTTCACCGGCAAAACCTCCGGTTAATGGCGCTTCATGGTTAATCAGCAAACGACCCGTTTTGGTCACTGATTTTACAATAGTTTCAACGTCCCATGGCGCTATGGTGCGTAAGTCGATAATTTCACATGAAATACCTTCTTTCTCGGCACGTTCGCAGGCCTTTTCAACGATGTCCATCTGTGCCCCCCAAGCCAAAACAGTAATATCACTGCCCTGTTTAACCACTTGTGCTTTACCTAACTCAATGACGTAGTCGCCAGCTGGCACTTCGCCAACAGAGGCTCGATACAAACGTTTAGGTTCAAAGAAAATCACTGGGTTTGGATCGCGAATAGAGGCCAATAACAAACCTTTAGCTTGTTCAGGATTACGCGGAATGACCACCTTTAAACCTGGCGTTTGCGTAAAATACGCTTCAGGTGATTGGGAGTGGTAATGACCACCTGCGATACCACCACCATAAGGTGTGCGGAAAGTTAACCCACCTACATCGAATTGATTGCCGCTGCGGTATCTGAATTTTGCTGATTCATTAACGATTTGATCGAATGCAGGAAAGATATAATCAGCAAACTGAATTTCAGCAACCGCGGTCATACCATAAGAGGCTAAGCCATTAGCAAAACCCGCAATACCTTGTTCAGTCAACGGCGTGTTAAAACAACGGTCGCGCCCAAATAGTTCTTGCAGGCCCGAAGTGGCACGAAATACCCCACCGAAGTGACCAACGTCTTCACCAAAAATTACCATGCGCTCGTCGGCAGTCATGGCTATTGATAGCGCCTCATTAATGGCGTGTAACATATTCATTTGAGCCACGGTTTAGAGTCTCCCTGCACTTTTTGGATAGGCTTTTGGATACTTATTGATATGCTCTTTCAACTCTTTCAGCTGCTTTCTCAATGCTGGAGTGGGTTTATCAAGCACGTCTTCGATGATCTCGTCTAATTTCGGAACAGGTAACTTTTCAGCCACTTTAACCGCGGCGAGGACTTCTTCGCGATAACGTTCGAACAATTTGGCTTCATCGGCTTCGGTGAGCCAATCTTTATTGATCATCCATAATTTAAAGCGTTTAACTGGATCGTGTTGTTGCCATTTGGCCTCTTCATCTTTTGAACGATAACCCGATGGATCGTCAGATGAAGAATGCGCACCCAAGCGATACGTCATCGCTTCAATTAATACTGGTGCATTGTGCTCAAGTGCATAGGCACGAGCTTGTTGAGTTGCCGCTAACACCGCAAGCATGTCATTACCGTCAACACGAATGGTGTGCATACCGTAACCGACTCCACGACTGGCAATACCATTGCCGGAGTATTGTTCTTCCGTTGGTGTTGAAATGGCATAACCATTATTGCGGCAGAAGAAAATCGTCGGCGATTTCAGCACTGCAGCCATGTTTAAACCAGCATGGAAGTCACCTTCTGACGCGGCGCCTTCACCAAAATAACAAATGGCCACGTTACGTTTACCTTGTAACTTCATACCGTAAGCCACACCTGTGGCTTGTGGGATTTGGGTTGCCAATGGTGACGAAATCGTTTGGTAATTCAGTTCACGGCTGCCGTAATGAATCGGCATTTGACGACCTTTACCTAAATCTTTTTCGTTACTGAACATTTGGTTCATAAATTGTTCAGTCGTAAAACCGCGATACCGCAATGATGCGTGTTCACGATATTGAGCCAAAATGACGTCATCTTTATCTAACGCGGCGGTACTGCCTATAATTGAGGCTTCTTCACCGGTACAGGTCATGTAAAAACTAATACGCCCTTGACGCTGTGCACCCAACATACGCTCGTCTAATACGCGTGTAAAAATACACGTATCAAAGATTTTATCAGCCAGAGCCTTGTCGATTACCGGTAAAACCGCGTTTTCATACGTGGTGCCATCGGCTTGCAAAATACGCAAAATGGGGATGTGCAATGACGCTTTGTCTAAGAAGCTGACACGGTGCACTGTTTCATTGGTCAGTGGTGCGTTGCTCATATTATGCTCTTGTTATTGTTGAACCATGTTCAATATAAACACGGCTCTATTTATACTATGCAAGTAGACATTACGTTAACGTAAACTACCTATCAATACTTACTTTAACAGTAAATGCATTTTACTCACGATTAACATGTATATATTGCTTTACGGCTATACGATTGACTCATTCGGTGCAGGCACTAAACATAACACTGTACGCTGCCCTATCGGCACATTCGCATTAGGAAACACAATCGCTTCTTGAGGGTGTTCTACTTTAATCTCTACACCACCTTCGGTTGCTAGCACTTCGCCCTGACTAAAGGCACTGAAGTTTTCGGCATCACCGGCAAAGCTAAAGGCAAAGTCTTCAACATGCTTATTGATCGAGCGAGACACCTTATATAAGTTGACCTTGGAAGAGTCGAACTCAACAGGCGCTAACGCAGTTTCGGTGATCAGCTTTTCAAGCATAGTATGAGTTTGAGTAAAACGACTCATGTCATTTTGCCCAAATGGCATCACCTTACCTAATTCAACCGTGAAGGCATCTGCTTGAAATTGCTGTGACGAATAATAACTAAACGTCGTTGTGGGTTCATGATGAAACAACATGGTATCGACACCACATGTCGCTAAAAACATGATTTGCTCCGCGCTAAAGGCTCGCCCTGGGCGGTATGGATAAATAGCAAATTTTTCATGCTTTGACGCACGGATGGCGGTATGTAAATCGTAATGTATGCGTTGATGGTCGCTATTGGCGTTAAAAAAGTCGGCGACATGTTGCTCTAATGCTTTGGCGCGGTGACGTTCTGGATGAGTTAAACCCTCACCTTTTGAGTGCGCACCACTGAACAGACGGTTCATGTTTTCGTCAATAAAACGGGTTTGATTAATGATGGCCGCAGGATTACCTATTAAGAATAAACACCGCTGTTTAGCGATGATTTTCTCACTCAACAAATCATGAATAAGTTGATTACACATTTCAATTGGCGCGGTTTCATTACCGTGGATAGCACTGGATAGTACAATGTCTTTGGTCGAATTTTGGCTCGGGGTAAACACAATGACACCCGTGTCGAGTACATCAACATGAGTATGTGTCCCTAACATAAAATCAAAACAGCCATCTATTTTGTCGGGATTGGCTAAAGTGTAAGCTAAAAAATCTTGGTCTTTCAGTAGATTAGATAACACAAACAACTCCTTGTATGCTTTATTATGCGGCATGATTAAGTTAGCCATTGTGCACCACTTAACATTAATTGCCTGTTTTTATCGGCGGATTCTAACATAGGCAAACATTATTTTATTGGTGGCATATGTTAGATTTATTTATTAATAAAAGTTTGCTTGCAAAACATCTCAATATTCAACACAATTATAGCCATCTAGACTTCTGTAAATTATTTTAAGGGTATGTCATGGCGTTAGCAACATTTGGTGCAGGTTGTTTTTGGGGTGTTGAATATTTTTTCCGTGACATTAACGGCGTCAGTAACGTAACTTGTGGCTACATGGGTGGCCAAGACAGTGCGACAACATATAAAGAAGTCAAAACCGGTTCAACCGGTCATGCTGAAGTGGTACAAGTTGAATTTGACCCGCAAGTAGTCAGTTTTGACGATTTATTGGACGTGTTTTGGCAGAACCATAATCCAACCATGTTAAATATGCAGGGCGGCGACATTGGTACCCAATATCGAAGTACTATATTTTTCCACAATAAACAGCAAAAGGCCGAAGCTGAAAGCTCTAAGCTGGCGCTAGCGCGCAGTGGTAAATGGGGACAGCGTCATATTGTGACCGAAATTGTACCAATACAAACATTTCACATTGCCGAGGAATATCATCAAAATTATTTAGAAAAAAATAATTTACCAACATGTCACTTGGTTTATTAATCCCGTTGAGCAGATATAGGGGCTGTTTATAATTTAAATTTGCCCTGCTTATAACTGAATACAGCTCCATTTATCGGTAAATATTACTTTTTACAATAAGTGATTCGCTTTAGGCTAGTTCGCTTGCCTAGAACCAGTTATTGACATAATAGATAACCCCAATCGATTTCTTACACTCAACTTCACTTTACCCGCCGTAGTAAATTCCATACAATCTCATTCATATTGCTTAGGGCATGTTATCGGAGAACAAAATCATGAGTGAAGCTCGTCACGTTAACCTACTAATTTTAGGTTCTGGCCCTGCCGGCTATACCGCTGCAGTTTATGCTGCACGTGCTAATTTAAAACCTGTGATGATCACAGGCATGCAGCAAGGTGGGCAATTAACCACGACTACTGAAGTTGAAAACTGGCCAGGCGATGCAGAAGACTTAACCGGCCCAGCATTAATGGAACGCATGCAAAAACATGCAGAAAAGTTTGATACTGAAATTATTTTTGACCACATCAACGAAGTAACCTTAACTGAGCGCCCTTTTCGTTTAAAAGGCGATAATGGCGAATTTACTTGTGATGCATTAATTATTGCTACTGGTGCTTCAGCTAAATATTTAGGGCTTCCTTCTGAAGAAACCTTTATGGGTCGCGGTGTGTCAGCGTGTGCGACTTGTGATGGCTTCTTTTACCGTAACCAAAAAGTTGCAGTGATCGGTGGTGGTAACACCGCGGTTGAAGAAGCACTTTATCTAAGCAATATTGCTTCTGAAGTTCACTTGGTTCACCGCCGTGACAGTTTCCGTTCAGAAAAAATTCTGATCAACCGTTTAATGGACAAAGTGGCTAACGGTAATATCATTTTACATCTCGACCAAACACTTGAAGAAGTCACTGGTAACGAAATGGGTGTAACGGGTCTTAAAAAGAAAAGTACTAAAGACGGTTCAGTAACTGATTTAGACGTTGCGGGTGTATTCATCGCCATCGGTCACAGCCCAAATACGGGTATTTTTGCTGACCAATTAGAAATGAGTCATGGTTACTTACAAGTAAACAGTGGCTTACAAGGTAATGCGACTCAAACTAGCATTGAAGGCGTGTATGCTTGTGGCGACGTAATGGACCAACATTATCGTCAAGCTATCACATCAGCCGGTACCGGTTGTATGGCTGCATTAGATGCAGAGCGTTTCTTAGACGCGCAAAAGTAATCTACCTCGCTAACGCTAAAAAAAGAGCAGCTTCGTTTGCTCTTTTTTATTAACTAATAAATGATTTACATCGCTTTATACCCATCAGGCCTCAAGGTGCTTTATCCGGTACCCGCTCGGATGCCAGATAAAGGTGCCACATTTGTTAATGGTCATTCCCTTGTCACTTGTTGCAACGCAGTTGGCGTTACTCTGTTAGGTTTATGCCATTAATCTAGATAAATTATAATAAATTAAATGCCTTTTTAAACTTCTTTTTGATAAAACACTGCTTCGGTATCACCTAATGGATCTCGATGAATACTTTTGTGTTGGAAGGTCATCCCGAGTTTTTTCATGATCGCGATAGACGCTAAGTTTTCTTCTATCGCCACGGCACTGACATGAGTGACCTCATCTACTGCACTCACCACGTCCATGACAGCTTGGGCCGCTTCTGTTGCGTAACCTTTGCCCCAACTTATGTGCTTAAATCGTCACCCTAATTCAAGGTTATGCGGCTGTGCTTGGGTAAAAAAATGCATTGGTCTGACTAACACCCAGCCCAAATAGGCACCGCTTAAGCCATGATTGTCGTTGTCAGCGCACGTTAATGCCTGTACCTTCCATAATCCCCAGCCTTTGGCTGGATTTAAATATTGAGCCAATCTGGGGATCATCACCGTATCAATCTGATGTTGAGTGGTTTTGTGTCCTCCATTTAAAAAATGCATCACCCGTTCGTCTTGGTCGAGTTCAAATAATAATGCGCTGTCATCAAGGGTTATTAATGATAATTGTAATCTAGAGGTATTAGCGACCAACATGTTTTTCTCCTTGGGTTGACACACAAGTTTACACAATGAAACAACAAACAATATACATATCGATTAACATATACCACTGAAAAAACTATTAGCAGTATGCACAGCAATTTGCTGCAAAAAAATTCGGATATTAAGAGGAAGGATTGTGGCGACTAAAAAACAAATCATATTACCAATCATAGTATTAGGAATTGGAATAGCCGGTTTAGTTGGCTTCTCTGCGTTAAAAAAGCCCCCAGAAGAAAAGCCCGCTGTTGATAACACTCCTTTAGTGTCGGTTGAAGCAATAGAGTATAACACGATGACCTTTTCGGTCAGTTCATATGGTGTTGTGGCCGCCAAATACGATACCGAACTCGTGTCGCAAGTAAGTGGTGAAATTATTTATTTAGCCGATGCATTCGTCAAAGGCGGCTTTGTTAAAAAAGGCGATATTCTTGCCAAAATAGACCCTAGCGATTATGAAGCAGGCTTATTAGATGCTCAGGCCAATGTTGCCGCATCCAAAGCTAATATGGTTCAAGAGCGAGCCAATGGCGAAGTTGCCTTACGAGAATGGGCGGAAATTACCAGCAGCAAGCCAACGGCTCTCAGTTTGCGGAAACCGCAATTAGCCCAAGAGTTAGCAAAGCTAAAAAGTGCTGAAGCAGGCTTATTACGCGCACAACGTGATTTAGAACGTACCGTGATCCGCGCACCGTATGATGCACTCATTTCCAGTCGAGAAATCGGTTTAGGTGCATACATGACTACGGGCAGTAAAATTGGCCATGTTTACAATACAGATACAGCTGAGATCCGCTTACCACTAGCCGATAAAGATATGCAATATTTAGACAGCAAAGGCACCCATGCTGAAGTGCAATTAGTGGGCAATTTTGCCGGAAGTAAACAAGAGTGGACAGGAAAAATTGTCCGCAGTGAAGGCGTGGTAGACAGTAAAAGTCGTATGACCTATTTGGTTGCAGAAATTGACGATCCCTACGGGCTTAACACCAATAAGAATGAATTACGTTTTGGCACCTATGTCACCGCTCATATCGAAGGCAGTAATGCCGGTAATGTGACCATTATCCCCCGTCATTTGATAGTAAATGGCTTAGTTGCCGTCATGGATGCAGACAAAAAACTGCGTTATAAACCCGTCACAATTATCCGCCAAGAAGGTGCTAATGTGGTTATTTCTGAAGGGCTTGAATCAGGAATGCAAGTGATAACATCAGCGCTTGATTACCCATTAGAAGGCATGAAACTGGCACTGCCAGAAGATAAGATTCTGCAAAAAGAGTCTGTAGAAAAAGAGCAAACAGAACTTGCGATGGAAGGTAAATAATCATCATGGCAGATACTCATAAAGGAATCATCGCCTGGTTTGCTCGCAATAGTGTGGCCGCAAACTTACTGATGATCATTATCATACTCGGTGGTCTGTTGACCGCAAATACTATTCGAAAGCAGTTCTTCCCTGCCGTTGAAATTAACTGGATTCAATTTAGCGCTGTTTACCCCGGTACTGCGCCGCAAGAAGTGGAAGAAGGCATTACCATTAAAATTGAACAAGCATTAGAAAGTGTTCAAGGTTTAAAACGAGTTATTACCTATTCAAACCGTAATATGGCTCAGGGTTACTTTCAGGTTGAAGACTCATATGACCCACTAGTGGTACTTGATGAAGTCAAGTCTCAAATTGACTCTATATCTACTTTCCCTGGCGGCATGGAGCCCCCAAAAGTTGAGCGAATTAAATTCAGGCAAGAGGTAATGTACTTAAGCCTATATGGTGATTTAAATCAAAAGCAGCTGAAAGACTTGGGCGAGCGGATTAATGATGAAATCATGCAGCTGCCTGGGGTTAACATTAGCGAATACTATAGCGGCTTAAGTTATGAAATTGGTATTGAAGTTAGTAAAGACCGTTTGCGGGAGTTTGGCATAACCTTTAACGATGTTGCCGATGCGGTTCGCGGCTATTCACGCAATATGTCTGCGGGGCAAATTAAAGCTGAAAATGGTTACATTAATTTACGCGTTCAGAATCAAGCCTATGTGGGTTACGAGTTTGAACAACTGCCTTTACTGACCTTAGATGATGGTACTAAGATTTTATTGGGCGATATCGCCACCGTAAATGATGGCTTTGAAGAAGGCATCCAATACTCAAAATTTAATGGTAAAAATTCAGTTAGCTTTTTCATTGGCGCCGCTAAAAACCAGAGTATTACAGATGTTGCCAAAACCATTAATATTTTTGTCGATAAACAGCAAAATATATTGCCACAAGGCGTAAAACTTGAACCTTGGGTCGACATGACTTACTACTTAGACGGTCGTTTGCAATTAATGCTCGACAGCATGAAAACGGGTTCTATATTAGTGTTTATTATGTTGGCACTATTCTTACGAGTTCGATTAGCGTTTTGGGTGATGATGGGGCTACCAGTATGTTTCTTAGGCACCTTATTGTTTATGCCAATGGCATTTATTGATGTCACCATTAACGTTATCAGCTTGTTTGCCTTTATCTTAGTACTGGGGATCGTGGTCGACGATGCCATTGTTATGGGAGAAAGTGCCCACAGCGAATCAGAAGAACACGGCCAAAGTATTGAAAGTGTTATTCGTGGGGTTAAAAAAGTTGCCATGCCAGCGACCTTTGGGGTGCTAACAACAATAGCGGCCTTTTTACCCATAACCCTTGATGATGGTCCGTCATCAGCATTTGGGCAAGCCATTGGTTTTATTGTTATTTTATGTTTGTTATTTTCGCTAATAGAATCAAAATTAATTTTACCCGCGCATTTAGCCCACATGAAAAAACCTACCGTGGTTAAACCCGGTTCAAAAAATCCAGTAGATTGGCTGCGTAACGGCGTCAATTTTGTTCAAGGAAAAGTTGACCGCGGTTTGAGCCGATTTATTAGTTCTATTTATCGCCCTTCCCTTGAATTAGCCGTTGAATATCGTTATGCGGTCATTATGTTGTTCATTAGCTTGATCCTGATCGGTGTTGGACTCTATATGGGTGGTGTGGTGCGTTTTATTGGTCAGCCAAAAATCCCCCACGATTTCCCAAGGGTTACGGTTGAAATGAACGTCGATGCATCAGAACAGTCGACGCTTGCGGCCGCTCTGGCGATTGAGAAAACCTTATATGATGTCGATAAAAAGATAGAGCAACAGTACGGTCAGAAAATGATTTCTGACATGCAGGTCGATCTTAAAGGGCAAACAACCGCTGAAGTGATGACAAAATTAGTCGACCCTTCGGTGAGACCGATGGACACTTTCGCATTAGCTGAATTATGGCGACAAGCCATGCCATTAATTCCAGGTGTAAAATCCTTTAACATCCGCGACAGCCTAATGGGTGGTGGTCGTGAAGACGGCGATATTAGCTTCAGGCTTGAAAGTAAAGATGAAGCCCAATTAGTTGCCGCTTCACTCGCCCTTAAAGAGAAGCTTAAATCTCTTAAAGGCGTCAGCGATGTCAATGACAGCCGTCAGTCAAGTGCAAAGGAAGTGCAGTTCCAATTAAAACCGTTAGCCAACGCATTAGGCTTAACCTTAGCCAATATTGCCTCGCAAGTGGGTAACAGTTTTTATGGCTTAGAAGCACAGCGTATTATTCGAAATGGTGAAGAGATCAAAGTGATGCTTCGCTATCCAGAAGAACAACGCAATTCAATCGCACTGGTACAAGACGTGATGATTAACACCCCACAAGGTGCAGAGTTACCCTTATCTGAAGTGGCGGAAATTAAGGTAGTTCAAGGGGTTAATAGTATTCGCCGCGAAAACAGTAACCGTACGATTAACGTATGGGGCAATGTTGATGCAGAGCAAACTGAACCGTTTAAATTGGCTAAAGATATCCGTGATAACTTTATGCCAGAATTACTGACCAAGTATCCACGAGTACACAGTGAGGTTTCGGGCAGTATTCAAGAGCAATTAGACAGTGCTGACACCCAAATGCGTGACTTTATTTTATCGCTATTACTGATTTATAGCTTGTTGGCTATCCCACTGCGCTCATATATACAACCAATTATGATCATGTCAGTTATCCCTTTTGGGATCATAGGCTCCGTCATGGGACACATCATTTTAGGCATTGATTTAAGCGTCTTATCCATTTTTGGTATTATCGCGGCGGCAGGTGTGGTGGTGAATGATTCGTTAGTGATGGTAGATTATGTTAATAATTCCCGAAAAGCAGGCGTCGCCATGAAAGAAGCTGTGCTCAATGCGGGTTGCCGACGCTTTAGGGCAATAATGTTAACTTCATTGACGACATTTATTGGTTTAGTGCCGATTATGGCTGAGACCAGTATGCAAGCTCAAATGGTGATCCCAATGGCGGTATCATTAGCCTTTGGGGTACTGTTTGCAACAGTCGTAACCTTGTGCCTCATCCCTTGTCTGTACATTGCTATTGAAGACGGTAAAACAATGATCCGCAAGATCATCAATATTTACGTCCCGGTCCCTTCATCAGCAACAACAGCAACCTAGCAGTATTAGTTACTTGTAGCAAAAACCATGAAAAAGGGCCTTAACTGGCCCTTTTTTATTACCGCTTTCTATGGCCGTTGTCTATTATTCTATCTAAGACGAATTTTTAGCTTGAAGCTAAGCCCTGCACACTATTTCATGATGCTTTAATCGATTACTAGAGACAGACTGAGTAATTGGTTTTATTCACAAAATAACGACCGCGTAAAAATAGTGTCTTTAACGTTATTCCACAAAATATTATGCTAATCTAACCTTAATCACCGTGCTTATTGCCAGCCAGCTAAGGTCACTTTCTATGAGTCAACGTAGCATTAATGCTCTATTTAAACCCACGTCTGTGGCAGTCATTGGCGCGTCTAACGGCAATAAACGTGCGGGTAAAGCCATTATGAAAAACCTGCTTTCGGGTGGTTTTTCTGGACCCATTATGCCGGTCACCCCCAAGTACACTGCTGTGATGGGGGTATTGGCTTATCCCAATATTGAAGCGCTACCCATCAAACCAGATCTCGCCATTATTTGTACTAATGCGCTAAAAGTCCCCAGTATCGTTGAACGTTTAGCGCAATTTGGCTGCAAAGTGGCCATTATTATGGCCTCAGGCATGGCCTCGCAAACCGACGAGCAAGGCAATAATTTACTTGAAGTCACCAAGCAATATGCTAAACGTTACGGGATGCGTTTGTTAGGCCCCAATAGCTTAGGAATGATTTTACCGCCTATAGGTCTCAATGCCAGTTTAGCCCACGCAGGTGCCAACACCGGGAAAATCGCCTTTGTGTCACAATCTGCCGCCATTTGTACCACGGTACTCGATTGGGCAAACAACAAAGGCATTGGCTTTTCTTCCTTTATTTCATTGGGTGATGCCACCGATATCGACTTTGGTGAATTGCTAGACTATCTAGGCCGTGACAGTAAAACCAGCGCCATCATGTTATATATTGATTCAATAAACGAAAAACGTCACTTTTTATCTGCTGCCCGTGCCGCCTCGCGCAATAAACCCATATTTGTGATTAAATCAGGACGCAGCCGTGAAGGTGTAAAAGCCGCCATGCTCCATACTGGGGGGATTGGTGGCAACGATGCCGTTTACGAAGCCGCCTTTAGGCGTGCCGGTATGCTAAGGGTTAATGATTTAATCGAATTATTTGCCGCGGTTGAAAGTCTCGCTCATTCTGCACCCCTAAAAGGCGAACGATTGGTTATTATGAGCAATGGCGGCGGCCCTGCGGTGCTTGCTGCTGATGAGCTGATCATAAAAGGTGGCAAATTAGCCCCCTTGTCAGAAAAAACAGTTGCCGAGCTCAACACTATTTTGCCTAGCACCTGGTCACAGCAAAATCCTATCGACATGATTGGTGATGCAGACCATCAACGTTACGCTGATACCTTAAATGTGCTGATGAGTAGTAATGAGACTGACACCATTTTAGTGCTGCATTCGCCATCGATATTAGGCGAAAGCGTCGAAATAGCCAACAGTATTATCGACATCATTAATAAACACCCCAATCGAAACCGATTAAATATACTCACCAACTGGGGCGGTGAGGACTCAGCTTATCTCGCCCGCAAACGGTTTACTAAAGCTGGCATTTCGACCTATCGCACCCCTGAAGGGGCTGTAAAAGCATTTATGCATATGGTCGAATACCGTCGTAACCAAAAATTACTCCAAGAAGTGCCACAATCGATACCCGATAATATTCCGACTGATAGCCACGCGGCGCGAGCATTATTACAACAGGCCTTAGATAATGGTCAAACCGTACTGGAAACCCATCAAGCTGGTGATATTTTACGAGCTTACGGCCTCAATACCATTGAAACATTGTTTGTAAAAGACGTGGATGAAGCCGTCAATGTCGCCAAGAAAATAGGTTATCCGGTGGCGTTAAAAGTGCAATCACCCGACCTACTCTACAAGTCGGATGTCCACGGTGTGGTATTAAATTTAGCCTCGGATGAAGATGTGAGCTATGCCGCCCACTCTATTATTAATCGGGTTCATCAAATTACTCCTAGCGCCAAAATTGACGGTTTGATTATTCAAAAAATGGCCTTAACCGCGGGGGCACAAGAAATTCGGGTATCCGTGATTAATGATCCGGTATTTGGCCCCGCTATCTGTTTAGGTGAAGGTGGCTCGGATTGGGACCCGACTCGTGATGCTGCCGTTGCCTTGCCTCCGTTAAATATGGCGTTGGCGCGATATATGGTCATCCAAGCACTGAAAACCCACAAGTTACGTGACCGTCACTTACCACTGGGTTTAGACATGAATGCCTTGTGCGTCATGTTAACCCAAATCTCTCATTTGATTATTGATTGCCCTGAAATCGCTGAATTAGACATTAATCCGGTGTTAGCGGCGGGTGAGAAAATTACATTATTAGACGTCAATATGCGGTTGCATGATACGCCACAAGACAACATCAACCGCTTAGCCATTTTGCCTTACCCGAAAGAATTAGAACAAACCACCACCTTAAAAAACGGTCTTCAGGTGATGTTAAGACCCATTTTGCCCGAAGATGAACCTAAGCATTTAGAGTTTGATAATTCATTAAGTGATGAAGACAGATACAAACGTTATTTTGGGGTGCGTTCACGGATGACCCATGAAGAAATGGCAGTATTAACTCAAATTGATTATTCCCGTGAAATGGCGTTTATCGCAACCACAATGACAGAAGATGGCGAAGAGCTGACCTTAGGCGCCGTGAGAGCATCTATCGACCCAGATAATACTGAAGCCGAGTTTGCTATGGCGGTACGCAGTAACTATCAAGGGATCGGCTTAGGTAAGTTATTGCTCGAAAAACTGATTGCTTATTACAAGACCAATAACACCCTTTATTTAATGGGGTTTACCATGTTTGAAAACCGCAGTATGGCCAACCTTGCCAAGTCACTCGGGTTTACAGTGTCATTTGATATGGAAGAACATCTGATAAAAATGCACATGGATTTGCAACCTGAGTCTACCGCCCAATAACATTCTGATTAACACACGGTATTAATCAGCAATAGATAAACAAACGCCCACCAATGGATCATAGCGATTACATTCATTGGTGGGCTTAAACGTTTTATAGCCAAATACCCGTGCGATTAAACAAGCTAAAAAACACTATCGAAATAGCCATTATGCCAGCTAGAACCGACCTGATAACGTCTGATTATTGACGGGCATGTCGCTAAATCAATAACTAAATAATGTGTTAAATCAAAAGCTAAATAGAGGACTGTAATTATAGCCATAAAAACGATATAGATTAACATCAAGCAAACTTAACGCAATTTTTACCGGCTGATTTTGCAATATAAAGTTGCTCATCAGCGCGAGAAAATAACGTATCAATGTCATCACCCGTTTGAATTGTTGCCACCCCAATAGAGACGGTAATATGGCCTAGATTTTGTTTCTTTTCTTTACCGATAGAAAGCTGTTTCAATGAAATTCTCTCGCGGATCTTTTCGGCCACATTCACGGCGTCGTTAAGCTTGGCATTGGGTAACATGACGACAAACTCTTCACCGCCATAGCGGGCAACCAAATCGTCGCCTTTAACGGTATTTTTCATGGCTAAGGCAACATAAGCCAAAACCTTATCGCCAATTAAATGGCCAAAAGTATCATTGAATACCTTAAAATCATCGATATCTATCATCAACAGACTGCATATGGTTTGGGTATCATTAAACTTAGTCACCTGCTCTGCGGCAAACAGTTCATAAGAACGGCGATTTTTTAACGATGTCAGTTCATCCGTCATGGCCACCTTACTTAAGTTGTCCATTTCATCTTTGAGGCTGGTAATCTCTTCAGATAACGACGCAAGACTCACCGCCATGTGACGATTATTGGCAATCACTTGTTCCACTTCATCAGCAATACATTCCACGATAAGATGGAGTTCATCAGCATTGGGGGTTGTTTGCAGCTTTTCACCAAATTCATTAAGATTAGCTGAAAAAGACTCAGTACCAAGATTTAGCAGTTCAACCTTATTCAATAAGCTGTTTATCAGAATTTGAGTTTCAATGTGCACATTTTCAATAATTTCTGGTGAACGTTCTTCAATAAACCGATTGTATAAGCCTAAGTTAACTTCGGGAGTAAATTGGACCTTATTAGCAATTAAACCATCAATTGCACGTTTAAGATTAATGTTCGTCTCGGCAAAATAATCAAACCAAATAGCATAATTTTCTGGCGTTACAGGAATAGCTAATGATGCCATTTTAGGTAATGCCAAATGCAGTATATGCGAAGTTTGTTCAAGATTTTGGGTATTATGCATCGAAAACGATACCTTAGTAATAAATACAATGTGTCAAAGGTTATCAGTATGTTATGTCATACTTATGAACTAAACTCAATTATTGATCGTTTTGTTAACCATTAGACATGGGTAAATAAAACGTATTCATTTAACCCTTTTAGTCCCACACAGCGTTTACTATAAATAACCAAGGTAAACATACTTTTATTATTTGTTATTTTTAGTGTGAACACCGGAAATACCATGCCTTTTAATGCGAAACATCTTACATACACTTTACGAGGACAGAATATGAACCTGCCAGCTCTCGCTTATGCCAAAAAGCTCATCATTACTGTAACTATCATGACTAGCGTGTTGTCGTTTGGATCGAATGCTACAAGTCCTGTTGACAATAATTATCTTAACAACATAAAAATTAACAGCACAGTTATGGATACCCGTCATTATCAACCGCAAGTTGCCAGTAAAATGTATCCCTCACCTTCCGCTGGAATGGTACAACATGTGCTTACTTTGCCAACCCTAGCCGATGAACAAAATTACATGCTTGAAGTGCAAATAGGCCAAAATAAACTTGTCGATTGCAATAAAATCAATCTCATAGGTAAGATTAGCACATTGTCATTAGCCGGCTGGGGATATGTTTATTACCAAGTCGATAAAGTGATGCAAGGCCCGACTACCAGAATGATGTGTACTGCAGAGAGAACCGCTGAATTTATTGTCCTCAATGAAGCCCTGACGCTGCGCTATGACAGCCGTCAACCTAAAGTCTTTTATTTACCTGAAGGTACTGATTTACGTTATAGAGTGTGGAAAACTGCCAGCGAGTTTGTGTTTAGTGAGCAGTAAGCGTTGAGGCACAAAGGGCTTAAGTTTATACTTGGGTCACTTTTCATCAGTTGTCGATTTATGTCTATTTCATTTGTGTTAGTTGAACCCACCCGAGCGGCCAATGTGGGTGCTGCGGCTAGAGCTATCAAGACCATGGGTTTTGAACAGCTTATTTTAGTTAATTCTGCATTACATTTACAGCCTGAAGCACTTTGGGTGGCACATGGTGCACAAGATATTCTCGCCAATACCATTACCGTAGACAGTCTAGCGACATTACGTGAACATACCGACCTGCTGATTGCCACAACAGCACGTGAAAGAGGAAGCCCAAGGTGTTATTTATCACCGACAGAGTTAGTCAGTACGTTACAAAGCAAGAATGTATTCGGACCAAGGAGTATCCAGCGAGAACCCCCACATACTCACTCATTGCAAAACCTCGCCCATCCATGTGCTATTGTATTTGGCAGAGAGTCTAGCGGACTGAAGAATGAAGAGTTAAGCCTATGTGATCTCTACAGCTATGTGTCATTAGCTGCCGATTATCCCTCGCTAAATTTAGGCCAAGCAGTGATGGTGTTTGCCTATCAACTCAGCCAGGTTGATAAAAAAATTGGTCTACAACAGTTAGCGGCCACAGATATAGCAACTGACCAATTACAGGCTTTAAAGGCGAAAGCGATGGCTTTAGTCGAGCAGATTGATGCAGGGGAAGATACTAAACTTGTCCAATGGCTCAGCGACGGCATAGCCATGCTGGGACAACGTGATATGAAAATGGCTCATCAATTATTGAATGACATTGCAAAAAAACTGAAATAATCCATCAATTAACACTCAGCACACCGAAACGTGGTGAGCTGAGTTTACGATATTGGGTTTAGTAACGGCGAACCCTTACCACTTGCATTATTTCAATTTCAAAGCCACCCACGACTTCTTTTGCAGGGTAGTAAATCAGATTCACTTTATGGTCTAACAAACTTTTGAAACGTTGAGGTCGCTTGTATTTAAATGGCACATCGCAATCTTTAATCATTAACGTTTGTACCACCCATTCTCCAACTTGACGTTGAATATGGGATACTACCGTCACGCCTTCACTTTGTATTAACTCACCGTGTCGCTTTAACAATATTTCAGGAACCGGTTTCATGGATTTACCTTCTTAACAGTATCCAGAATATCTTGATATCGATAAGCACTAAAACGTCCAAAGCCATCTAATTGTTTTACTTTCAAACGACTAAACATTGGCATTATCATACCAGCAAGAAATTTAGCCTGCGTAGCAATGGTTGGAGTGGGTAGCGATTTTGCCTGAGCCAGTATGGTTAACGGTTCAAGCAATGTTGTCACTGTGGCCGAGTCTGGTATCGGAGCCAAAGCTTGTTTTGATAATACAGCAATTTGCCCACGACAAACGCTGCAATGACCACATATTTGTGGTACTGAGTGGTCATCAAAATACTGAGCTAAATTTGCACTTAAACAACGATCAAGTTCAAAAAAATTGACTAGCTTACTAATCCGAACAATTTCTTTATGTTCATTATCACTAAAATACTCACTGAGTTGCTGAGTAAGTTGTTGTAATTGTTGCGGTGTCGATAACGCCTGCTGTTGTACATCATACACTTGAGTAATTTTTTTTGTCTCAAGAATAATCAAATCCTGCTCAGCTAAATAATTTAATGCCGCAACGACTCGTTGACGCTCACAACCATGTTGTTGATATAAACTATCAAAATCCAGTTGTCCCCAAATCTTTTTAAACTGTGTATGGGCAAACACCTGACTAAGAAACTGCTGGCGTTGGTCATTAAATCGACTGAGAATGGTTTGCGGGTCTTCAACAAACCGATATTTAAATTCAGCAAAATAAGCATAGCTTGGACGGATCACGCCGAGTAGCTCTAACTGTACAAATAACGTCTTCAACGGCAATGAGCGAATATTACACGCGGAGGACAATGGCGTTTCTTGTACTTCCCAGCGACCATCTTCAGTCTCACTGGCAATTATACCTAATAACTGGCTAATATTCTGTGCTTCAGGAGTATCACCATAAACAAAATTTTCAACCGTATTCAACCCATCTAAATTAGCTAGCGTAACACAGTGAGATAATTGTCCGTCGCGCCCTGCTCGGCCAATTTCCTGGCTGTAATTTTCAATCGACTTAGGTAAATCAAAATGGATAACAAATCGAATATCCGATTTATCAATGCCCATACCAAATGCAATGGTCGCCACTATCACTTGGATTTGATTATCCATAAAATGCTGTTGAATATGCTGGCGGACAGTTTGATCCATCCCCGCATGATAAGCTGCGGCATTGATCCCTTGACGGATCAAGTGTGCGGCAACGTCTTCAGCCGTTTGCTGTAAGGTCACGTATACAATACCGCTACCAGTATACTCTTTTACGCTATGGGTGAGTTGATTGAGTTTTTGCAGCTGACTTACCGCAATAACTGATAAATCTAAGTTCGCCCGATAAAAACCAGTTTGGACCACCTGTTCCGGTAATAAACCAAAACGCTTGGCCATATCCAATTTGACTTGTTCTGTTGCCGTTGCGGTTAACAATAAACTTTGGGGGATAGCAAATTCTTGACAATATTGCGGTATTTTTAAATAGTCGGGCCTGAAATTGTGCCCCCATTCAGAAATACAATGCGCTTCATCGACCACCAGCAAAGAAATGGGTACTGACTTAAGGAATTGCCTAAAGCGCTCATTTTTAAAACGCTCAACCGATACCATTAAAATCCGAGTGCGCTGTTCACGAACATCGCGCATGACTTGTTGTGTTTGCTCATAGGTTAAACTTGAATCAATACTGGCGGCCGCGATCCCCTTGCTGGTTAAAAAAGCTAACTGATCTTTCATTAATGCCAATAATGGCGAAATCACTAAGGTGAGATGAGGTAACTGTTGGGCGCAAAACTGATAACACAAAGACTTGCCAGAACCGGTAGGAAATATCGCTAACGCCGAATGACCGCCTAAAATGGTTTCGATAACCGCTTGTTGGCCTTCTCTGAACTCAGTAAAACCAAATTGTTGTTGTAGCAATTGATGTAGCGTTTGATGATCGAAAATTGCAGGGGTCGCTTCTGTGAGTGCGGTTTCGGAGTGCGCTAAGGGAGTCATAATTAATCCTGTTATTAACCCCAAACAACATAGGATTATACAATTAACGATTAAGCCGTAAGCTTTAGTGCTATCCGCTAAATCTAAAGTGCTATTAGTTAAATCTAAAGTACCATTAGTTAAATCTAAAGTACTATGGGTTAAATTTTAAGTACTATGGGCTAAATCTAAAGTACTGTGAGTTAAATTTTAAGTACTATGGGTTAAATCTAACGTTTACGGGCAATATATTGATTAATCAATTGCGTCAGTTTATCTTCAAAGCGTTCTTCTATTACATTAAGGTCTTGATCGAAAGAGCCAATGAACTTAATGGCTTTATCGCGAGACAACACCTTACCTGCAAGACTGTATTGAATTTCAATTAAGCTTTTGTCAAAACGAGGCGCAAGAAGCCAATGACACACATCAGCATTTAAGGTCACTAATGCACGTTCGGCAACCCGGCAAAAAGTGTTGATATGATCGACACCATCAGGTCCTAAACAACCTGGTTCAAGACGGCACAAGATGACTAACTTGCTAGTATTTATATCTCTAGTACTGTTTATCGACTCTTCCATAGATTGTACGACACTGTCCTTAATAAAAAACCGGTAGATGAGATCCACACCGACGCATAAGATCTAACGTTGCGCCTGCAGGTCAAGCCATAGGCGTTCGGTTAGCATCTCCTAATTGGACACAATATGCAACTGCTTAGCAGTGGTTAGCCGCTTAAACGGTCCGTTTGCTGCACTCATGACTGACGTTTAATGCTTGCTTATAAGCATCAATAAACACAGCAATAGGGGTTAATGTTTCTTTTGCTCGGCGGTTACGCCCCAGCAACGAAGATTCAACGAATAAATCAAACCAAGTAGATAATGCTAAACCATTTTGTGGTTCTTCAGCAGCGGTTAATGCTAACGCCGCCACTTCAGCGGTACCGAGTTGAAAATCATGACTCCCTTTGCGGAGTGCATAAGTCGCTAAGGTGTCGGGTGCAAATGATAATACTGGCATTTGATGTAAATACGGGCTTTTACGATACATTTTTATCGCTTCACGCCAACTGCCATCGAGCATCACCAACAGAGGCGTTTTAGCGTGACCAGGGGCGGTTGACAATTCGGCGGCAGTTATGTGTTCAACAATGGCTTGATCGTTTTCAACATATTGTTGTGGGAAGACTAAAAACGGTTGGTATTGTGGATTGGTTAATAATGCCAACATCGCACGATCCGTCTCTGTTCGAGTCCATAAAAACGCATGCGTGTCTGGAATTAAGTCGGCAATTAACCTACCGCTGTTGGTTGGCTTCAACACTTCATCGTTATACATGATCAGCATAAAGCTGACGTTGGTACTCAAATATTGTCGATGTTTACACGTGCAAAATAATTCACCCAAAAGACATAAATTACACCTAACAAGTTTCTTTCCTCGAGCACCAAAGGGCTTAGTCGACAATGATTTTCGATATTCATACAACCGATGTACTGCATGAATAGGCGCTTTAATAGCTTTACTTGATAGCTCTGACATTTGACAACTCTGAGGTGAAAAAAATTCATCACCAATAATGGTGATGAACGAGTATAAACATTTTCAGGTAATTATAGAATACGGCGCAGTAAAAAGTCTGCTTTTAAACGGCGAATTCGATTCATGATTTTTTTCACTGGTTTAGGGTATTTCTGCAAGGTATCAATTTGGCTATAATGATATAACCGCTCAGTGTGGAGCAAGATATATTGCTGCTCTTTGTTGAACGACTCTTTCCAGCAACCTGAATCATCATGCAATAATAAAGCGTTTTCTAAATCTAATGCCCAAGCTCGTGGGTTTAGATTTGAACCTGTGATGAGATGCTTACGATTATCAGCACTGATGCCTTTCAAATGAAAACTGTTAATCCCATCTTTCCATAAATGAATATTAAGCTGTCCATTGTCAATCGCCCACTGCTGGTTTTTGGCAAATTTACGCAGTGATTGTTCGTACATATATGGCAATGCACCAATGGTAGTAAAATCTTGATCCGGCGGAATATAGAAATCGTTAGCAGTTTTGTCACCCACGACAATATCAATTTTTTTACCCTCACGCAGATGTCTTGCTAATGCACGGGTCAAAATAGTCGGAGGATTAAAATAAGGCGTACAAATAAACAACTCTTGAGTTGAGGAATCAACCAACTTAATGATTGTGTCATTTAATACGTTGTTCCTTCGCCCTAAGCCGACCAATGGCGTTACACGGTTGCCCACTGTGGTTGAGGTATACTGATATCGCACCTGAGATAATCGATACTTAAAACTTTTAATATCGTTCTTTTCAGGGCTATCATCATTGTCACCAGCTTGACTTAATATACTTACGGCAGGATCGCTGACGATGTCATTTTGTATCATATCGCGCATGCTGCGGGCCAGCTCAGGGCTGTCGATAACATGGTATCTATCGAAACGGTATTTCTCTTGCTGCTGAAAATAAATATTGTTAATGCTCGCGCCACTGTAAATAACAGTGTCATCGATAATAAACCCTTTAAGGTGTAACACACCCATAAATTCACGAGACTTAACCGGCACGCCCACAATATCAAACGGGTGCGTCGCTTCAGCCATTAATTGACGATATAAAACATTATTACCACTGTCGCCTTTTTGACCAATGAGGCCTCGGCGTGCACGATGGTAATCCACTAACACTTTAATCTCTAATTGTGGGTTTTGGTCTTTTGCAGCTAATAGCGCATGCAATACTTCACGGCCGGCTTCATCATCTTCAACATATAATGCCGCGATGTAAATTAAAGATGTTGCCGATGCGATTTTAGTTAATATGGCTTGCTTAAAGTCTTTTGGGTTAAGCAACCAAGACACGGCATCTGCATTTAGGGCAATACCACCTAGCTTATCCAGCAAGGCATCCTCCTTAAAATGGGTGACCACTACGATAATCAGTAATGGGATCTAATTCAAAAACATTACAGCGATATATTGTAATTGTGAGTACGCTGTTGGAATGTTTAGCAAACATTACGCGCCATGTTTATTACGCACATGTTTGACAGACACATAGAGGGAGTTATCAAACTTCAACCTCAACTCATGATATTTCTTTTAACGTCATTTCAATCGTGTCTACGAGATAGCATTGACAGTATTAAACCTCACTGTTTGGTGATAAATCGAGGTCATTCTATCAGATCAACTCGACATCAACGACGCCACGATATTATGCAAAATGGTGCAATTGCAACTCTGAGACATCGATTTTTGATAGATTGTTGAGTTTGGCGTTTATTAAAACGATAGAAATTACCGACTAACAAGGTGATGAGCAAGATTTTTCTCACTTAACAGCGGTTTTAATACGCTTTTTTGCCGATAATTAGACCATTAAACTAAGATTGCTTGCTAACTAGTCAGCTAAAGAGACCATGATAAACACATAAAGCACATATTTATAAGCAAAAATCATCAAATGCGTATCAGCCAAGGATTTCATCAGCTAACATCATCTATCGTTAGTGAACTCTTGATGAAGGCTTTTATGAATTCAATGCTTTTCTACCTCACTCGGCCTCGTTCATCTTATGAGCATCAATATGGGAGGGGTACTCAAGCCTTATGGCTATTATGTGCATTTCTCGTCACAAGCCAGCCTTGTGTCGTCAAAGCAACAGAACTGCCTAACCAACAATCAACCATTCAACAATCAATCAATCAGCAACCCATATCGACACCCCAAATCGACAAGGTTGCCCAGCAGCCTGCAGCGTTATATCTTGATAGTATGCTGCAACTATTAAAACCAATGCATTCACAGTTAGGCATTACCGTGTGGGACATGACTAGTCAACAAACGGTATTTGAGTACAACAATCAATCGTTGATGCAGCCTGCCAGTGTCCAAAAACTGTTAACCGCATTGGCCGCGACCAAACAACTCGGTAAAGAATTTACCTACCAAACACGATTAACTACGCTAGCAGAGCAACCTCTGGATAAAAGCCGGATTGACCATGGCATTTATTCTGGTGATATTTATGTCGAGTTCAGTGGCGATCCGACTTTTAAGTACCAAGATTTGCGCCTGTTACTCGCCTCCTTAAGTCAGCTGGGCATCACTGAACTGACAGGCAACATCGTATTAACCAGTGAACAAGACAGCCAACTACAAGCACCTGGATGGGTATGGGACGATTTAGGGATCTGCTATGCGGCCCCAATATCGCCTTTCATCATTGATAAAAATTGCGTCTATGGTCGATTAGCCACAGAGGGTTACAATAAAATAGCCAACATCACCATGATGGGTAACAGGCCTATTGAAATCAGTAGCGATGCTTATTTTGTCAACCCGTCCACGACGTTGCCGATTGCTAAACCTGCGGTTAAGTCATTAACCGATACTGGCGTTATTCCCACACTATTAACGGGATCTGCCCCACAGTGTCACTTATCGTTAAGCCGTTTCGATAATAATCGTTATCATCTCAGTGGCTGTTATGTTGGGGCTAAATCATTACCGTTAGCGATAGCCATTACGGAACCACAACTTTATGCTCAGCAGATTGTGGCTAAACAACTTGCCTCTTTAGGCATTGTGCATCAGCAACCTATTACGGCGAGAAAAATGAGTACGGATCCGCAATTTATTGCTCAACGGTACATTATCGCCAGCCACCAATCTGCAGCCTTGCCTCAATTGCTCGAAACCATGTTACTCAAATCAGATAATTTAATTGCCGACAGTTTACTCAAAAAACTGGGTGAGGATTATTATCAGGCGCCAAGTGACTTTGCCCAAAGTAGCCAAGCATTGAAAACCATTCTTTACTCGATAGGCATCGATTTATCCAACGCAAACATCGCCGATGGCTCAGGTTTGTCACGCTATAATTTACTCACCCCGGAGCATGTATTAAGTGTACTCACCACCCTATATCAACAACCACAATACCGCTTTTTACTCAACTTATTACCAGAATCAGGTGTCAGTGGCACCTTACGCTACAAACGCTATTTTAATAAGTCACCGTTGAAAAACCATGTGTTTGCTAAAACCGGCAGTATGTTGGGTATTGCTAACTTAGCGGGCAAAGTTAACGTCAGTAATGGCCATGATTATTTATTTGTTTTATTCGAAAATGGCCTAAGCCCACAAATTAAAAAACAGCAAAAAGCGCCGTTTTCAGCGATATTCTTGCAAACCATGATGGATGTGCCTAGATAATATTGCTACCTATGGACGTATCTTAACGAAAGGTGCGTCATCCTCAATCGCGATAATGTAATTTTAGCGCCACCAGCAAGGTCAACTCCAACCAAACTGACGCTAACAGTCAGTAACAAAAGTAATAATTATCGTTAAATCATCATTATATCGTTACAAATGGCCTTTCAGCACTAGCGCATATTATCACTTGCTATAACATTGCTAACCGTAACCTTAAGATATCAATGTTTTATCGGCTGGAGATATTATGGATAAGCAAGTCAGTTCGCGTGGCACAAAAGAAAAAGCCCTTCGTTTAAATTTAGACGAGAAAAAGTACGGCACCATAGTCGAAATTGGTGCCGGACAAGAAGTTGCGCGTAACTTTTTTGTGGCTGGCGCAGCTGCGGGCACGATAGCAAAAACGATGTCGGCCTACGATATGAAATTCTCTGATGCCATCTATGGAGTTCAAGAAGATGGTCGTTATGTCAGTAAAGCGCGCGTCTTAGCGATGATGGAGCAAGAGTTTGATTTAGTGGTTGATCGCGTCGGTGCAATTCGTTCAAAGTCTTCACGTTATTTTGCTTACGCAACAACCGTTTCGGCTAAAAGCTTTAATCGTAAAAACGAATGCCATGCATGGTGTGGGGTGCGTATTCAAATGTACCCAGGTGCTGAACCGTCAAATATTATTGTCCATGTACGTATGTTTGATGACAGCGCCGAAGCACAACAGCAAGCATTGGGTATTTTAGGGGTAAATTTGATTTACGCCAGCTATTACTATTTTGAAGATCCAAAGCAAATTATCGATTCGTTAACCGACAGCTTAAAAGCCAATCGGATTGAAATTGACTGTATTGACTTCCAAGGTCCCTACTTTGAAGATGTCGACAATCAAACCAAGAATATTCATCTCATTCGCAGTTGGAAAACCCGCGCGATAATGTTTAAAGCCGATGGCAGTGTCGCGGTCCCAGCCGATATGCTCTACAAAAAGAATGTATTAACCATTCGCGGATCGTTTAAACCTATCACCAAACTCAATGTGGATATGATTGAGCAAGGCTATAAAGCCTTTTCCACATTAGAGGGAGTAACCGATAAGAACACGGTGTTAATCGCCGAAATATCGCTAAATGACTTACACGGCAAAGATGCCAATATGACCGAAAAGGACATCATGGAGCGGGTTAAATTGCTTAATTTATTAGGCTACAACGTGATGATTTCCGATTACACGCGCTACTTCTCATTACGGGCCTATTTCCGTCAATACACCCAATTACAAATTGGCATTGTGGTGGGCATGATTAACATCAAACAAATTTTTGATGAAGAATTTTACCGCGGTTTAGAAGGCGGTATTCTTGAAGGTTTTGGTAAATTGTTCCCGGATAACACTCGCTTGTTTGTCTACCCTGAACGAGATGAAAAAGGCATTCTTAACGATTTAACCACGGTCAGCGTACCCAATAACCTACGCTATTTATTCCGTCATGTGCTTGATAATGGTTTTATCACCAGTATTGAATCAAGCGATATTGATCTGTTTAATATATTTTCTCGGGAAATTTTACAGCAAATTTGTCGTGGTCAAGGAGAATGGGTTGACGCCGTTCCCGAGCCGGTGAGTAAAGCGATAATGGAACAAAAATTATTCGGCTACCGCGGATAATAAGCCCATAATAGCTTTTTGCTATGATTAAACGGTCATTGCTCTACTCGATGTAAGATGACTCAATTTTCGGCTAAATCTCTTAAATAATTGATTATATTTTATGTCATTATGCATAAAAGTAGCTTTGCTAGACTATTGCTTAAAATGGCTAACTTATCTTAAGTTAGCCATTTTACTTAACAGGCTCTTTATTAAACGCCCCCCCCCGTTAACATCGGCAATTAATGGTAATCATTCACAACAGCTGACCTGTTTTTTAGTCATCCGTACTCTTTACAACAGGAAATAGCGGTTGTTACAGATAGCGGCTTTATCCGTGCCTTTATTCGGGATCAGCATGGGGCCTTCAACTTAAGATCAGCTTATAAAAAGGTAACTAACAGAAATATTGCCAAATAATCGAGATCACTGAATGGGTAAAGTAACAAGTTGCAAAGGGTATTGATTATTTTGGTTCCTTAGGATTATCGACCTCAATTATCCACCCAAATTATCCACCTCAATTACCCACCTCAATTTTTCAGCTAAAAATGTACCAGCCCCTAATTTGATCAATAAATGCGTGACACTTGTTAATTGCAATGACTCATCAAAATATCAGTAACCTTGACCATAAAGATGTTGAGCTCGCGCTCGTAAAATCAGTACGGTCGTTATCGCAACATCTTAATTGTACTGTTAGTGCTGAAGGGGATGAACAAATTGAAACTGGCGCCAAACGTCAAGCGTTCGGTTGCGACTGAGCTCAAGACTAAAATTACGGTCAACCTATGCCGACAAAACAATCGCCATTTTATCCAAGCTTCTGTGGCGTAATCATCATGACAAACCTTTACCAATACAGAAGTAAATTTAGTGACCTAGATCATAAATTCAACTGAAGTATTAACTTAACCTCATGATTGGTTAATTGTTCTATGATTAATTAATTATTCGATTTATAGGCCCCCTTATTATGTATCAATAAAACCGATTAACCAAACCGGAAAAAGTCGCTTTCTTTAGTTACCACAGTCAGTTAGCCTAGTTAAGCAATCCAATAATACATAAAATTTATGTTATTAAGTGATCAAGGAAAATATCATGGACAAAGCACAACAATCTCAAGGCAAGTGCCCTGTTAATCATGGCGGTAATACCTCAGTCGAAGACGATGTGATGGAATGGTGGCCTAAGGCACTTAATCTCGATATTCTTCATCAACACGACAGAAAATCAGATCCGATGGAAGCTGACTTCAATTATCCTGCGGCCTTTAAAAGCCTTGATCTTTCTGCCGTAAAAAAAGATCTCATCGCATTAATGACTGACAGCCAAGACTGGTGGCCAGCTGATTGGGGCCATTATGGCGGACTGATGATCCGCATGGCTTGGCATTCTGCAGGGACATACCGTATTGCTGATGGTCGCGGTGGAGCAGGAACAGGTAACCAACGTTTTGCGCCCATAAACAGCTGGCCAGATAACGTCAATCTAGATAAAGCGCGTCGCTTATTATGGCCAATCAAAAAGAAATACGGTAACAAACTCTCTTGGGCTGATTTAATTATTTTTGCCGGTACTGTTGCCTATGAGTCTATGGGACTCAAAACATTCGGTTTTGCGGGTGGTCGCGCCGATATATGGCACCCAGAAAAAGACATCTACTGGGGCTCAGAAAAACAATGGCTTGCCACTAGTGACTCACCAGATAGTCGCTATTCTGGTGAAAGAGATCTCGAAAATCCATTAGCCGCTGTAATGATGGGATTAATTTATGTCAACCCAGAAGGCGTCGATGGTAAGCCCGACCCACTGAGAACCGCACAAGACATTCGTGTCACCTTTGAACGCATGGCAATGAATGACGAAGAAACTGTCGCCCTTACCGCGGGTGGTCACACTGTGGGTAAATGTCATGGTAATGGCCAAGCAGAAAATCTACAAGCCGTTCCTGAAGGCGCAGAACTTGAAGACCAAGGCCTGGGCTGGTTAAATAAAACAAGTCGTGGCGTGGGCCGGGATACGGTTTCCAGTGGTATTGAAGGGGCTTGGACCACTAACCCAACACAGTGGGACAATGGTTACTTTGAGTTATTGCTTAACTACGAGTGGGAGCTTAAAAAAAGCCCTGCTGGAGCGTGGCAATGGGAACCCATCAATATCAAAGAAGAGCATAAACCTGTTGACGTTGAAGACCCATCAATTCGTTTAAACCCCATTATGACAGACGCCGATATGGCGATGAAAATGGACCCAGAATATGGCAAAATCTCGCAACGTTTTTATCAAGACCCTGCTTATTTCTCTGACGTGTTTGCCCGTGCTTGGTTTAAATTAACTCATCGTGATTTAGGCCCTAAAAGCCGCTATCTTGGCACCGAAGTCCCTGCTGAAGAGTTAATTTGGCAAGACCCTGTTCCACAAGTTGATTACAGCTTATCAGAGCAAGAAATTAACGATCTTAAAGCCAAAATATTATCCAGTGGATTGAGTGTTGCAGAGCTTGTGGCAACCGCTTGGGACAGTGCCCGTACCTTCCGTGGTTCTGATTTCCGTGGTGGCGCCAATGGAGCGCGTATTCGTTTAGCGCCGCAAAAAGGTTGGCAAGGAAATGAGCCGGCAAGATTGCAAAAAGTATTAGCAGCATTAACCACTATTCAAGCCGGTCTAGCGAAGTCTATCAGTATGGCTGACTTAATCGTACTTGGTGGTACTGCTGCAGTAGAAAAAGCCGCTCACGCTGCTGGTGTCAAGGTTACAGTGCCGTTTGCGCCTGGTCGTGGGGATTCCACCCAAGAGCAAACCGATATTGAGTCTTTTGAGGTATTAGAGCCGTTGCACGATGCTTATCGTAACTGGCAAAAGAAAGACTATATCGTTCAGCCTGAAGAAATGATGCTCGACCGTAGTCAATTAATGGGACTAACCGCCCATGAAATGACAGTTTTGGTTGGCGGTATGCGAGTCTTAGGTACCAACTACGACAACAGCAAACACGGTGTGTTTACTGACAATGTCGGCGTGTTATCGAATGACTTTTTTGTCAACTTGACCGACATGTCATACAACTGGAAACCTACTGGCAATAACCTATATCACATTATTGACCGTAAAACAGGCAAGATGAAGTGGTCTGCCACTCGCGTTGACTTAGTCTTTGGTTCTAACTCTATACTGAGATCTTATGTCGAAGTGTATGCTCAAGATGACGCTAAAGAAAAATTTGTTCATGACTTCATTAAAGCATGGACTAAAGTCATGAATGCGGATCGATTTGATCTAGTCTAGTGAGTAATGTCTGTAATAATGTTTACTTTGTAAAATAATGACGGGGCAGAATAATATATTCTGCCCCGTATTTTATTGGGTTAAAGAGTGCAACACACGTTTAAACGACCCCAAGATTAATTCATACGCTTTATTTCAAAATCCACTTTCACTTTTACGGGTACTCGCTTAACATTCAATGCCGCTGGCTCATACTGCTGTTTTGGCATCTTGTTGACTAATTTTTGCGTCATCCAACCTTCAGGCTGCGAGCTAATAAGTTCTTTGCTGACTTCGTTACCGTTTGAGTCAATCGTAATATAATATTCGCCCTTACCTGCACCTCTTGGTAACCAATCAGGACGTTTGTTTAACATTACAGGTTTAATCTGCTCCAATGACCAATATTGATTTAGTTGAGAATGTTCAATAGTGATCACATTTGTATTAAACACGGCTTGAGGTACTTGAACGGTTTCAGGTTGAGTTTGGCAACCCGATAAAATAATCACAGGTAAAAAAAGTAGTGAGAAATATTTATTCATTAATATCTTCCTTGAAATGACTTAATATTGATTATGGACGACAAACAGACTACACATATTGATAAAAAAATAACATCTTATAGAAGCAAAAAAGCACTGAAAATCAGTGCTTTTATTTTTATTAAACAAGTAACAGTAAACTTAGCCTTTTAGGGCTTGATCAATCATTTGTTGTGCTTGAGTAATAATGTCATCCAAATGCTGCTGATTAATAAAGCTTTCGGCATAAATTTTAAACAAGGCTTCAGTGCCCGATGGCCGTGCGGCAAACCAGCCATTTTCGGTAGTGACTTTAATACCGCCAATGGCAGCATTGTTGCCGGGTGCGTGACTCAAAATTGCTGTTATCGCCTCACCCGCTAATTGAGTATCAGTAAAGCTATCACTATTTAATTGTTCAAACTTGGCTTTTTTCTTAAGGCTAATGGGGCTATCGATACGCGTATAAAAACTCTCACCAAATTGCGCAGTTAATTCTTGATAACGCTCTGCAGGTGTTTTACCGGTTACCGCTAATATTTCGGCCGCAAGCAAGGCTAAAATAAAGCCGTCTTTGTCGGTACACCAAGTGCTGCCATCACGTTTTAAAAACGCTGCGCCTGCACTTTCTTCACCGCCAAATGCTATGGTGCTTTTGGCTAAGCCATCAACAAACCATTTAAAGCCTACTGGCACTTCAAGACAATGACGTCCTAACGCCTTACAAACCCTGTCAATCATCGCGCTAGACACTAAGGTTTTTCCGACTGCAAGTGACTCTGACCACTGCGGGCGATGGGTCATTAAATAATCTATCGCAACAGCTAAGTAATGATTCGGGTTCATTAAGCCAGAACCAGGACACACGATACCGTGACGGTCGTAGTCAGGATCATTACCCACGCACAAGTCATAATCTTCGCTGTACGCTAACAAGCCTGCCATGGCATAAGGAGACGAGCAATCCATGCGGATTTTGCCGTCTTTATCTAATGTCATAAAGCCAAATGTGGGGTCGACTTTGTCATTGACTAAGGTAATATCAAGGCCATAGTGAGCGGCTATTTGCTGCCAATAATAAATACCAGAGCCACCCAGTGGATCAACACCAATACGAATGTTGGCTTTTTTAATCGCTTCCATATCTATCACTTGTGCAAGTGATTCAACATAGGGCGCAATAAAATCAACTTCATCTATCCAACCAGATTTTACCGCAACACCGTAATTGACCTTTTTAACCCCAGAGAGTTGATTCGCTAGGTATTGGTTGGCCTTAGATTCAATGATTTTGGTAATTTCACCTTCAGCGGGACCGCCGTGCGGTGGATTGTACTTAATGCCACCATCCTGAGGAGGATTATGTGATGGCGTTATAATTAACCCATCGATTAATGTCGCTGGGTTAGCTGCATTAGCTGCATTAGCTGCATTAGCGGTGACTATGGCTTGCGACACTACCGGGGTAGGCGTAAACCCATCGTCTTTTTGAATTAACATCTTAACTTGATTAGCAGTCAACACTTCTACCACCGACATAAAGGCGGCATAAGATAATGCATGAGTGTCAAAACCGACAATCATTGGCCCAGTAATATTGGCTGAGTGACGATAATCGACAACAGCTTGGGTGATGGCCCAAATATGGTTTTGATTGAAACTGGATGTAAACGCACTACCACGATGACCCGAAGTGCCAAACGTCACTTTCTGCTGCACGTCTTCCACGTTAGGAATAATGCGATAATAATGACTCATCAATTTAGGAATATTCACTAAATCCGTTTGTAAAGCGTGCTGTCCTGCGCGTTGATGAATGGCCACGTGTGGTCTCCTATGAGTAAATGATTAATTGAATCTTCGGAAAATCAAATGTTAAATGTGTTCAGCGATGCTCTTTGCTCTTTCACTACCACAGCCTAAATGTTCCAATACCTCTGTTAATATAGTTTGTTTTTTCGCAGTATTGTTATTGGTGGTGACCCAAAAACCACTTGAGGCAATTTCTTTTGGATTAGAAGATTGACTTGAATTTAATAATGCCTGTTTAGAACGAGCAAAATACAAACGTCCTTTGCCTTGCACATTAAGCACCTTATCAAAATCACTGCGAGCAGTGGTTTCAAGACTGGCTAATAAATGCATAAAACGCCCTACCGCACCTTTTTGCTGGCTTAATAAATGTTGGTTAACAATCGCATCAAAATCAATCGTGACTAACGTTGAAATGTCTTCATCTAGTGGATAGTGCTGACCGGTAATATTCTGTTCCGCAATGACCTTTTCCACGACTGCCTTAGCTTGATTAAAAACCGAATGACGATCTTCCAGCGATTCAGATTCTAAACTGGGCTGACTAATGGCCTTGGGTAAGCTTATATCGACATCTTCGACAGACAAGTTCAATAAACGACGCAAAATATCTGAAGCGCTTTCGCCGATGCGTTCCGTCTTACTGGCAATAAAACGATAAAGTTCTTCGTCAATTTCAATGTATTTCATCAGAGTCATCCTTTTTCTATCAGTCTTTGTCACTACTGTAGCCATTATTTTGCTGGCGCCGAGTAATTCGGGATCGCAGATCAAATTATTATTAATGCGATCAAAAAAATATTGTTCCAGTGTAAGCCAAGCTTAACCTACTAATAAAGTAGCAAAATCATTAAATGACCTATAATGCTGAAATTTTATTAAAAGGCGATTAAAATATCATCAACAATTGTGACAACGATCATCAAAACTTGATTTGACAGGCTCATTGCAGCAAAATCCCCCGCACAAATTGTCCCAATGAGCTTATTGCGTTATGCATTATGTATCTTCTGGTCAAGGTGAAGCCGTCCTGCTTATTCATGGACTGTTTGGTAATCTTGATAATTTAAAAAACCTAGGCAGCGTGCTTGAACAACAGCATCAAGTCATACGGGTTGATTTGCCCAATCATGGCTTGAGTGAACATTGGGATAACATGGATTACGCTCAACTGGCTGATGCCATGGTTGATGTACTCGATGATTTATACCTCAAACAAGTCCATGTTATTGGGCATTCAATGGGCGGCAAAATTGCAATGGCAATGGCACTTTTACACCCAGAACGAGTAATAAGCCTAGTGATCGCAGATATCGCTCCTGTGGCTTATAGTCCGAGACATCAAACGGTGTTTGCAGGATTAACCAGTTTAATATTAAACAGTAAAACCACTCGAAAATCAGCCTTAACCCACTTAATGGATGCAGGTATTGATGAGCCGACATCTCAGTTTTTACTTAAGAATCTACAACGTACTGATAGCGGTTTTGAATGGAAAATGAATTTAACTGGGCTAATCGAGTCTTACGACCGTATTATTGGATGGAATTTACCATTAACCAATGACAAACATTTTGATAAACCAGCACTATTTATCCGTGGTGGTGAGTCAAATTATGTAACGGCTGAATATCGTGATGAAATCATGCGTCAATTTCCTCGCGCTAGCGCCAAAACATTAAATGGCACAGGGCATTGGTTACATGCACAAAAGCCAGAGATATTTAATCGCATCGTGTCTGAGTTTATTGAACAAAACCAAGGGTAAGTTTTTAATATTTTAGCTTTTTGAATATAGCCGATTGTCACCTAATGTGATATATTCGCGCCCTCTTTTCGCCAGACACTCAATCGCGAAGGTAGAAGTATGTTAAACCAATACATTGAACAAATTGAAGCGGTAGGCTTAAACTTGTTTTTTGCATCGATATTCTTTTTTATCGGCATGGCTATCCATGATGTGCTTAAACAAGGTCAAGTCCCCAAATTTGGTCGATTTATTGTGTGGTTAGTTTTATTCCTCGGCTGCGCCGGGTTTATTGCAAAAGGTATTATTCAGATGACCTGGGAAGGCTCTGGGATCGGTTAAAGAGTACAATGGCAAAAGAAACAACAGATAGAACGACTATTGACCTTTTTGCTGCAGAAACTCGCCGAGGGCGCCCGAGAAGTAACCCACTTTCTAGGGAGCAGCAATTAAAGATCAACAAGCGTAACCAAATTCAGCGTGATCGCGCTAACGGTTTAAAGCGAATAGAGTTAAAGGTGTCACAAGATCTGTATGATGCCTTGAACCAACAAGCTTTGAACAGTAACATTAGTCGTAGCCAGTTAATCGAATTTATTCTGCAACAGCAACTCGACAACTGAGACGTTTTTAGAACATCGCACAACGCGAACTTGATATTTAAAGGATAGACAATGGCAACTGTAGGTCTTTTTTTCGGTAGCGATACTGGCAACACCGAAGCTATAGCCAAAATGATCCAGAAAAAACTGGGTAAAAGCATGCTCGATGTTAAAGACATCGCAAAGAGTACTAAAGAGCAAATTGCTGAATATGATTTGTTAATGTTTGGTATTCCAACATGGTATTACGGCGAAGCACAGTGTGATTGGGATGATTTTTTTCCAGATCTTGAGCAAATCGACTTTACCGATAAGTTAGTCGCTATTTTTGGTTGTGGTGACCAAGAAGATTATGCGGAATACTTCCTCGATGCGATGGGCATGATACGTGACATCGTAGAAGCGCGTGGTGGGATCATTATTGGTAATTGGCCATCTGAAAGCTACAACTTCGAAGCCTCTAAAGGCATGGCGGACGATAAGCACTTTGTTGGTTTAGGGATTGACGAAGACCGTCAACCAGAACTCACCGATGAGCGTGTTGATGCTTGGGTCAAGCAGATTTATGAAGAAATGTGTTTAGCTGAGTTAGAAGACTAATTCTGTAGTTACTCAGTAAAAAAAAGCGGCAATTAGCCGCTTTTTTTCTTTTTAACTATCGGCTGTCGTCGGTGAAAAAACCAAACCGAGGCTGATTCATTTTAAGTTTGAACCCGCTAAAATTTTAGACAGACTTTTATGCAGTATAAAAAAAATAATATCTTAAATACATTTTCTATATATCAAAAGCACACAAGAATATGGCCGGATTTAGCAGCAAAATCTTTGATCTAGACATAAATAATAGTTTGAATCATTGGGATATATTTTGTACCGTTGTCGATAATTATGGAGACATAGGTGTCACGTGGCGTTTGGCTAAGCAGTTGGTGACAGAATATGCCATACCCATTAATCTATGGGTTGATGACTTAGTGAGTTTTTCGCATATTTTACCAATGCTAGATCCCGATAAAGCACAGCAGAATATCAATGGCGTGAATATATTTCAATGGAATAACCCACTTGATATTAAGTTTGAAGCTGGGGTTGTGGTAATTGAAGCATTTGCCTGTGAGTTACCTTCACAGGTAAAGCTAGCCATTGAACAATTACATCAACACCCAGATACTTGCGCCCCTACTTGGTTAAACCTTGAATACCTTAGTGCCGAAAATTGGGTCGCTGGTTGTCATGGACTGCCGTCGTCACAAGCCAATGGGGTCAAAAAGTGGTTTTACTTTCCCGGTTTTAGCGCTCAAACCGGAGGACTTATTTGTGAACGTGAATTGTTTAGCCAACGAGATGAATGGCAAGCAGATCATAAACATAAATTAGCATTATTCAAGCAGCTAGGGTTACAGGGCATTAATGCCCAGGATACGGTTATCAGTGTTTTTAGTTATGAAACCCAAGCCTTACTCGCTTTATGTCATTTATGGCAAGCGTCGCCTACCCCAATTCATGCGCTTATCCCTAAAGGGCGCAGTTTGCACAGCTTAACAAGCCTATTGCCTTGTGCGATTGAAGATTTGATGCCCGGTCAGCAATTTGTCATAGGTAGCTTAACCTTGCATATATTACCCATGACAGATCAAAATGACTTTGATCGCTTGCTATGGAGCTGTGATTTTAATATTGTGCGGGGTGAAGATTCATTTTTACGTGCTCAATGGGCTGCAAAACCCTTCATATGGCACATTTATCCTCAAGAAGATGATTATCACTTGGTAAAATTACAAGCTTTTATGCAACTTTACTGCGATAATCTTGCTCCAGAAATTACTACTACTTGGTCTGAGGTGAATTTGGCCTTCAACCGGGGCAATACACACGCGGTAGTTATGCACTGGCAACAGTTAAATTCTGTTAATTTGTCTTTAATGCAACATGCTATTAAATGGCCAATTAACGCGTTAAAAGATGCAGATCTTGCGAGTCGACTCGTTCAATTCGTTAAAAATAGCTAAGATACTGCTCTATAAATAAAAAAAGTCCAAAAATATAGGAAATAGTGAAATGAAAACTGCTCATGAAATCCGTCCTGGTAACGTGATCATGTTAGATGGCAGCCCATGGGTTGTTCAGAAGACTGAAACAACTCGTTCTGGCCGTAACGCTGCAATCGTTAAATTAAAATTAAAGAACGTATTGCTAGATTCTGGTACTGAACAAACCTTTAAAGGTGAAGACAAATTAGACGATATCGTTCTAGAACGTCTTGATTGTACTTACTCATACTTTGCTGATCCTATGTATGTGTTCATGGATGAAGAATATAACCAGTATGATGTAGAAGCTGACAACTTAGGTGATGCAGCTGCCTATATCATCGATGGCATGGAAGACATGTGTCAAGTGACCTTCTATGAAGAGAAAGCGATATCTGTTGAATTGCCGATCCACATCGTACGTGAAGTTATTTACACCGAGCCATCCGCTCGTGGTGATACTTCAGGTAAAGTGATGAAGCCTGCTACTATTACTGGTGGTGGCACGGTCACAGTTGCTGACTTTGTAAAAGTGGGTGACAAGATTGAAATTGACTCTCGTACCGGCGAGTTCAAAAAGCGCGTTTAATTGCCCATTAACGTGTGTTATTGATAAAATATCAATAACACAAGTTAATGCATTAAAAGCCAGCACTTAGTGCTGGCTTTTTTGTTATAAAATGGAATAAGACAACTGCATTAGGCATTAACAACAGTATAAAACACTTTTATATGTGCCATCAAACTGGCAATAACAGCATTTCTGACTGATTAATTTGTTCATTTTACTCTTATGCCCCTTCCACAAGAACAATAAATTCGTTATGGTTCGCTAACTTAAGCCGTATTTAGTTATCGAGAGTAGTATGCGACCCATTATCAAATCCAATAAGCTTGATTCAGTTTGTTACGATATCCGTGGACCCGTCCATAAAGAAGCCCGTCGTTTAGAAGACGAGGGCCATCGTATTTTAAAGCTTAATATCGGCAACCCAGCCCCATTTGGATTTGAAGCACCAGAAGAAATCGTCCGAGATGTCATTTTAAACCTACCGAGTGCGCAAGGTTACTGCGAATCAAAAGGCTTATTCTCTGCGCGTAAAGCCATAGTGCAACACTATCAAGCACAAGGCATATTTGGCGTTGATATTGAAGATATCTACATTGGTAATGGTGTATCAGAATTGATTATGATGGCTATGCAAGGCCTACTCAACACCGATGATGAAGTACTCATCCCCTCGCCTGATTATCCATTATGGACTGCGGCAGCAAACCTTGCCGGTGGTAACGCGGTACATTACCGTTGCGATGAAGAAGCCGATTGGTTTCCAGACTTAGACGATATTAAACGCAAAATTAGCAGTCGCACCCGCGCAATAGTGTTGATCAACCCCAACAATCCAACCGGCGCAGTTTACAGTAGAGAATTGTTGTTAGAAGTTATTGAGCTATGTCGTCAACATGATTTGATTTTATTCGCGGATGAGATTTACGACAAAATTCTGTATGACGAAGCTAAGCATATTCCAGCGGCGGGCTTGTCTGATGATATTTTAACCATCACCTTTAATGGCTTATCTAAAGCGTATCGCGCAGCTGGGTTTCGTGTCGGTTGGATGATGTTATCGGGTAATTTAAAAGCCGCCAAAAGCTACATTGAAGGCTTAGAAATGCTCGCCTCAATGCGTTTGTGTGCCAATGTACCCAATCAACATGCTATTCAAACCGCGTTAGGGGGTTATCAGTCAATTAATGAATTGATATTACCAAACGGTCGCTTAACCGTACAACGTGACGCCGTATATGAATTGCTTAATCAAATCCCTGGGGTCAGCTGTAAAAAGCCTAAAGGAGCCTTATACGCGTTTCCGAAGTTAGATATGAAAAAGTTTAATTTACGTGATGATGAACGCTTGGTACTTGATTTATTAAAAACTAAAAAGATTCTGTTAGTACAAGGAACAGCCTTTAATTGGCCAGAGCCCGATCACCTTCGAGTGGTTTTTTTGCCCTATAAAGAAGATTTGGCTAAAGCCCTTACCGAGTTTGGTGAATTCTTAGAGGATTATCGTCAATAGTCTCTTGACACTTCATCTCTAGCACAAAATACTAAGCGACTGAACAGTTGCTTTTTTTTATCGATAAGCTCATGTAAGCTGACTGAATCTATTGAGCGCAGTAAGGAGTCTCATGAGTCATTTATTTGCCCATTTATCGCGGATGAAGCTAATCCAACGTTGGCCGTTAATGCATAACGTGCGTCGCGAAAACGTCCAAGAACATTCACTGCAAGTGGCTATGGTTGCCCACGCTTTAGTGATCATCAGCAATAAGAAATTCGCCACAGACTTAGACGCCAATAAAGCTGCAACGATTGCGATTTATCATGATGCCAGTGAAATTTTAACCGGAGACTTGCCCACACCGGTTAAATATTTTAATAAAGAGATAGAAGCTGAATATAAAAAGATCGAAGCCATAGCCGAACAACGAATGCTTGAAATGGTACCTGATGAATTTAAAGAAGATTACCGCAGTTTATTCATTAGTCAAGATGCTGACCCACAATACAAAGCCATTGTGAAAGCCGCCGATACGTTATGCGCGTATCTTAAATGCTTAGAAGAACAAAAAGCCGGTAACAGCGAATTCAACAGTGCCTGTAAACGTTTAGAACAAATGATAGACGACAACCCTAACCCCGCAGTTGGTTACTTCCGTGATTGTTTTATTCCAAGTTTTACATTGAATTTAGACGAAATTAATCAAATGCTGTAAAGGAAATATATGCCTGATAACACCGTCATGCCCAGTAGTACAGAACATGAGGACTGTTGGCAACAACGTCTACTTGGCGAAGATAAACAACGCCGTAATGATCACCGCAGTCCTTATCAGCGCGATCGTGGCCGAATTCTACATTCTGCCGCATTTCGACGACTTCAAGCCAAAACCCAAGTGCTTGGTATCGGCATGAATGACTTTTATCGCACTCGTTTGACCCATTCGTTGGAAGTCTCTCAAATTGGTACCGGCATCACCGCACAGTTACGTCGTAAGTATCCAGAACTTAAGTACTTGCTTAACTCTATGAGCTTAATTGAATCGATTTGTTTAGCTCACGATATAGGCCATCCACCCTTTGGCCACGGGGGTGAAGTCGCATTAAATTACATGATGCGCCATCATGGTGGATTTGAAGGGAATGGCCAAACCTTCCGTATTTTAACCCGTTTAGAGCCCTATACACCGTCATGGGGAATGAATCTGACTCGGCGGACGCTATTGGGTGTGATGAAATACCCCGCAACTCATGGGCAGTTATTTGTTGACCAACACCGTCCAGACATTGCCAATCATCGTCAATTAAAACCATCAGAATGGCCACCAGTAAAAGGCTTGTTTGGTGATGATAAACCTATTGTTGATTGGGTATTAGATTCATTATCCAAGTCTGATAGACAGTTGTTTATCACTAGTGAGCAAAATCATACTCACGCCAATTACCCACATCTTAAAACCCGCTATAAGTCCTTTGACTGCTCTATTATGGAGTTGGCTGACGATATTGCCTATGCCGTGCATGATCTAGAAGATGCCATTGTCATGGGGATTGTTAATCAACATCAGTGGCAACGCGATGTGGTTGAGCAGTTAACGGAGATCAAGGATCAATGGCTCATATCGGAAATGGCTCAAATAGGTGACAAACTATTTTCCCATGAGCATCATTTACGCAAAGATGCCATCGGTACCTTAGTCAACGGTTTCGTGACTGCGATTGGCATCAGTGCCAATCCACAATTTGAACAAGACTTATTAAAATATAATGCAGAATTAGAGCCAGACTTTGCTTCAGCTTTACATGTACTTAAACAATTGGTGTTTAAGTACGTTATTCGTAAACCCGAAATTCAAATGTTGGAATACAAAGGCCAACAAATTGTAATGGAATTGTTTGAAGCGTTTTCCTCTGATCCAGAGCGTCTATTACCGCTCAACACTCGTGAACGATGGTTAGCCGAGTGTAATGAAAACAATAATCCAATGCGGGTGATTGCCGATTATATTTCCGGCATGACTGATGAGTTTGCAGGCCGCTTACATCAGCAATTATTTGGTTCAAAAACCGCAGGCATCATGGAATTAAGTCGCGAGCAATAAGCATAAAAAAGCACTTGGTTGTTCCAACCACAATTGCTGGTCATTCTTATTGATATACTTGTCCGTCATTAATGGATCTATCGCCATAAACCCAAGGGCATAAACGCTAGCATTGAGACTAGATAGCGCTTTGGTGGGTGGCAAATCGATACCGTACGGCAAAGATGGTACTTGCGACAGTAACAATATTAGCGCGTAAAACACGCTTTTACTGAGCGTCAGTAAAACATTAAGTCACAACAATCACGCAGTATAATTACCCTTAAGGGGTTAACAGAAGATAAGTTTGGTTTGAGAGTCACCACGTTATTCTAACCAAAGCATACATTCGGCCCACATTGAATATTGGCCTTAAAGTGAGTCAATCCGCCCTTATAAATATTGATATCAATCACAGTTCACTGATTAAGTAAGCAAAACTAATTTTAGCATTTGCTTATATGCATTGATCAGTAATAAGATATTTCACACATTCAACAGACTATTTTCAAACTGTTTGATATGGTTAATTAATTAGGCCAAGGTATAAGGTTAAAAGTAAAAAAAGTTCAGTGTAAAACAACCAAAAACATACCCCTAAGCCTATTGACCATTGCACTTGTTGATGACAATAGAGCCAGTGATGACTGATTTATCGCCATTATTAACTAGTGCCATAAGCAGATCATCATGTTGAGCGAGTATAAGCGTTAGGTCATATCGAAGTGCTGGATGAACAGAAGTTAAATATTAAGTGCTAAAAAGCATTCAATGCTGTAATAAAATTACATAAGTTACGCTTTTGTGGTCATCATCACAACAAATACAGCCTAAAAGTTGTAATTTTATTTACAAAGAATATTTTGCAAAACTAATTTGTTGAATATTTTTACAGGAAACCACTATGACAGTCACCAATACGCAAGAGCTAGATTTATTAGTAGAACGCGTTGCCAAAGCCCAAGCCGAGTTTGCCAATTTTAGCCAAGAACAAGTTGATATCATCTTTAGGGCGGCCGCTTTAGCCGCTGCAGATGCACGTATATCATTAGCTAAAATGGCCGTAACCGAAACGGGGATGGGTGTATTAGAAGATAAGGTGATTAAAAACCACTTTGCCTCTGAATACATTTATAACAAATACAAAGATGAAAAAACCTGTGGCATTCTATCTGAGGACTTAACCTTTGGTACCATTACCATTGCAGAGCCTGTCGGTATTATTTGCGGTATTGTTCCCACCACGAATCCCACTTCAACCGCTATTTTTAAAGCCCTTATCAGCTTAAAAACCCGTAATGGCATTATTTTCTCACCCCACCCAAGGGCGAAAAACTCAACCACCACAGCAGCTAGAATTGTATTAGATGCGGCAGTGGCCGCGGGTGCGCCTAAAGACATCATTGGCTGGATAGACCAACCGAGTGTTGCACTGTCTAACCAATTAATGACTCATGAAAAAATTAACTTAATTTTAGCTACGGGTGGACCTGGCATGGTTAAAGCCGCCTACTCGTCTGGTAAACCTGCCATTGGTGTGGGCGCGGGTAATACACCGATTGTGATTGACGAAACCGCAGACATTAAACGTGCGGTGAGCTCAATTTTAATGTCAAAAACCTTCGACAATGGCGTAGTTTGTGCCTCTGAACAAGCCGTGATTATTGTGGACAGCATTTACAAGCAAGTAAAAGAGCGCTTTATCAGCCATGGCGGATATATCCTGTCTAAAGCTGAGACCGCAGCAATGCAAACGGTGATCCTTAAAAATGGCGGACTCAATGCTGATATTGTAGGCCAAAGTGCGGTAGCGATTGCTGCAATGGCGGGTTTTGACGTTCCTAGCACCACTAAAGTTCTCATTGGTGAAGTAACTGATATAGATGATGCCGAAGCATTTGCTCACGAGAAGTTGTCTCCGTTATTGGGAATGTATAAAGCAAAAGACTTTAACGAGGCAATGGATAAAGCCGAAGCCTTAGTCACGTTAGGGGGGATTGGCCACACATCAGGTTTATATACCAATCAAGACACCCAAGATGAACGTGTTAAAATCTTTGGCTTTAGAATGAAAACTGCACGTATTCTAATTAATACACCGGCATCTCATGGTGGCATAGGTGACTTGTACAATTTTAAATTAGCGCCGTCGTTAACGCTAGGTTGTGGTTCATGGGGCGGTAATTCAATTTCGGAAAATGTCGGTCCAAGCCACTTGATCAATACTAAAATGGTCGCTAAGAGGGCTGAAAATATGTTGTGGCACAAACTTCCATCATCTATATACTTCCGACGCGGCTGTTTACCAATAGCACTAGAAGAGTTAAGTGATAAAAAACGTGCGCTGATCATTACTGACAAATTCTTATTTAATAATGGTTACTGTAACGAAACCTTAAAAATTCTTAAGGCACAGGGTCTTGAAACCGAAATTTTTTATGAAGTAGAAGCTGACCCAACCTTAACTATTGTACGCCAAGGTGCAAAAGTCGCCCAAAGCTTCCAACCCGATGTCATTATTGCACTCGGTGGTGGTTCGCCAATGGATGCCGCTAAAATTATTTGGGTGATGTACGAGCACCCTGATGTTGATTTTGCCGATTTAGCACTGCGCTTTATGGATATCCGTAAACGTATATACAAATTCCCTAAAATGGGCGTTAAAGCTCAAATGGTTGCCATTCCGACAACCTCAGGTACAGGTTCAGAAGTGACCCCTTTTGCCGTGGTAACTGATGAAGTAACCGGAATGAAGTATCCTATCGCTGACTATCAATTAACCCCGAATATGGCGATTGTTGATCCTAACTTAGTCATGGATATGCCCAAATCACTCACCGCTTTTGGTGGCATTGATGCTGTTACACATGCGTTAGAAGCTTATGTGAGTGTAATGGCAAACGAATACAGTGATGGCCAAGCGCTACAAGCATTAGACCTATTGTTTAAGTACCTACCAGAATCCTATGAGTTTGGTGCAAACGCGCCTGTTGCCCGAGAAAAAGTTCACAATGGTGCGACGATTGCCGGCATTGCTTTTGCCAACGCATTCTTAGGTGTTTGTCACTCAATGGCGCACAAACTGGGTGCTGAGTTCCACCTAGCACACGGCTTAGCTAACGCGCTGTTAATCTCTAACGTGATCCGCTTTAACGCGACGGATATGCCAACCAAGCAAGCCGCTTTTAGTCAATACGACCGCCCTAAAGCACTGTGTCGTTATGCTGCCATTGCGGATTATTTAAAGCTTGGGGGTAAAACCGATGCTCAAAAAGTTGACAAGCTGATTGAAAAAATCGAAGCGCTGAAAACAACCATAGGTATTCCTGCATCAATCCAGGACGCCGGGGTTAATGAAGCAGATTTTATCGCCAAACTGGATGAGCTTGCTGAAGATGCTTTTGATGATCAATGTACGGGTGCCAATCCACGTTACCCGTTGATTAAAGAGCTTAAACAAGTGTTATTGGACAGCTTCTATGGCAGAGCTTATAACGACTAGTCAACTCAATAACAAGCAGTAAGCTTATAACACTGCGCCTTACGAGATAATTATCGTAAGGCGTTTTTTTTATACCTTTGACTGTGTGAAAACCTTACCAAACTACTTTGCTAGCGCCAGCATAACAGCGCTGTGAGCATGAATTTGAGTGGTATCATACAAAGGCACATTGGTATGTTGTTGCTGCACCAGTAAGGCTATTTCAGTACAACCTAAAATCACTGCCTCGGCTCCTTGAGCGAATAATTTATCAATAATACTAAGATAGCATTGTCGAGATTGCAGATTAATCTTGCCTAGGCACAACTCTTGATATATCACATTATGGATTAATATTTGATCGTCTGGCGAAGGCACAATAACTTCGATAGGATAGTTATCGGTGATACGCTGCTTATAAAAATCTTGCTCCATAGTAAAGCGCGTACCCAATAAGCCCACTTTACCGATACCGTCGGCTAACAACGCCTCGGCGGTGGCATCGGCGATATGTAAAATAGGGATAGAGATTTGTGCTTGAATGTCATCGGCCACTTTGTGCATTGTATTGGTACAAATCAACAAAAAGTCAGCCCCGCCCGCTTCAACAGCCTTAGCCGCATTTGATAAATGAATGGCGGTATCGTCCCACAACCCTTGATGTTGCAATATTTCAATTTCAGCAAAATCGACACTGTACAAACAAATTTTAGCCGAATGAAGTCCGCCTAAAGTAGACTTCACCCCTTGATTAATGGCCTGGTAGTAACTCAGCGTTGACTCCCAACTCATGCCACCTATCATACCGATTGTTTTCATATTCACTCCTACAACTGAATAGCAAAAAGTCCCTATAGACATGATTGGCCAGATGGAACCTTACTTCGAAATAACACACTTATATCCTAAGCCGTATTATCGTTATTCAGACTTCGGATAATATAACCTCAATACAAATAAGAGATAAGCCAAACGGATAAAAATCAGCATCTTTGACGTATTGCATTGCTAACTTGCCTAGCGTTTTGCTAACAAGACCCATTTATACGGAAATATCTGCCTATGACAAGTTACTACAACGGCATGAGCTGGACAAAAGAGTTGCTTAATAATCGTTTACTATCTCAAATGCAGCTATCTAGCAATAAGCCCCCTTTCGTGCCGCTATCCACAACTTATCCTATTGTTGTTTAGTAGACTTTATTTGGCTAGATAACAAAAAACCAGCTCATGCTGGTTTTAGTGGCGCCATTGACACTGGCGCTTACTGTTGGTCACTAGTGGCTCAGTTACGACTTAAATGACATTGCACCTAAGTAATCTTTTTTACCGACTTCAACCCCATTATGACGCAAGATTGAATAGGCTGTTGTGATATGAAAATGAACATTAGGGATTGCATGTTCAAGTAAGAAATCGTGGCCGGTAAGGTACTTATCGTTCCAACGATGATGAGTGATCTTGCGGGTTTGGGCACCAACAAAATCTTCTGCTTTAAAAGTGGCTAAATAACCAATAACCGAGGTTATGCGGGTTTGTAATTCTGCCACAGTCGTTTCATTATCTTCATGTTTTGGTGCACGGTCTTGTTGACCCGTTAAACGCGCAACCGATAATTTTGCGGTATCACACGCGATTTGTACTTGGCGAATTAAGTTAAATTGATCTGCTGCTAAACGTGAGTTAAGTAATACCGACATTTCAATCTTTTTAGCACCGGCAAAGTCTTCCCCTTTCGCAAGAATTGAACTTAAGTTATTGAGCATTTTACTAAATTGCACAACCGTTAAATCATAAAACATAGAGAATACCTCTTAAAAATGAATGAGCTTGCATTGTTTTAGGTCTAAAACATCAATAATCGTATACTTATCAACAATAACGCTTAGATTATCAGCAACCCTTAGATTACATCAAACTGAATAATAAGAACTTTACTTAAATTAAATTAACTTAATGATATACACAGTAAACTATCGATAATAAAAAACCAGCATAAGCTGGTTTTTTAGGTCACACAATCAATGTATTACAAAGCCGCCAGGGCTTCTTTACATAATTGTGTAATGCGATCCCACTCTTCGTTATCTACAGCATCAGTCGGTGCAATCCAGCTGCCGCCAATGCAATCAACATTTGATAATGCTAAATAATCTTTATAAGTCGCTGGGCTGATCCCACCAGTTGGACAGAATCGGATCTCAGAAAGTGGGCCAGAGAAAGACTTTAATACATTAACGCCACCCGAGGCTTCTGCAGGGAAAAACTTGAAGTGAGTGTAGCCCAACTCCATACCCACCATAATCTCTGAAATACTCGCGACACCTGGAATTAACGGCACAGTGCCTTTCTTGGCCGCTTTTAATAGATCAACCGTTGCACCCGGGGTAATGATAAATTGCGAACCCGCATCAATAGCTTGTTGTAACTGGGCTTCATTTAAAATGGTCCCTGCACCAACCAATGCTTCTGGCACTTCTTTAGCAATTTTAGCTATCGCTTCTAACGCACATGGAGTTCGTAAAGTGACTTCTAAGACACTAATGCCGCCAGCCACTAACGCTTTTGCTAATGGGACAGCGTGTTCAAGTTTATTAATGACCATGACCGGAACAACCGGGCTGCGTTTAAACACGTCTTGTGGTTGGAGCAACCAATTATTAGGCTCAAGCATATTACAGTCTTCCTTTGTCGTTAATATAATTCATCAATCGCATTAGTACTGCGAGCACCTGTTTCTGGGCTGCTCAAACTGCTACGTAGCGCGCCAAACAACTCACGGCCCATGCCATAACTTGAGTGATGTAAATCCACTATCCCTGCGGTTCTGCTTGCAAGTGTCTTCTCGTCAACAAACAGGGTTAATTCACCCGTTGTAGCATCAACACGAATTAAATCACCGTTCTCAACTTTGGCAATCAAACCACCGTCTAGCGCTTCTGGGGTTAAATGAATGGCTGCAGGTACTTTACCTGATGCACCTGACATACGGCCGTCAGTCACTAGTGCAACTTTAAAACCTTTGTCTTGTAGGGTACCTAAGTAGGGTGTGAGTTTATGCAGCTCAGGCATCCCGTTAGCTTTAGGGCCTTGACCTCTAACAACCACAACACAATCTCTGTCAAGCTCACCCGCTTGGAATAGTGCATCAAGTTTGTTTTGATCATCAATCACAATCGCAGGACCTTCAACTACGCGATTTTTATCGGGCACGGCAGATACTTTAATCACTGCGCGGCCTAAGTTACCTTTGAGTAACTTCAAACCACCGTTATGTTGAAATGGTGTATCAAGGTGAGTTAACACTTCTTTGTCTAAGCTTTCAGTGACACCATCAACCCACTTAAGCTCGCCATCAAGCAAACGAGGTTCTTGGGTATAACGACGTAAGCCATAACCTGCAACGGTATTAACATCTTCATGCAATAGGCCGCCATCAAGTAACTCTTTAACCAACAACGCCATGCCACCTGCTGCATGGAAGTGATTAATATCGGCATGACCATTTGGATATACGCGGGCTAATAATGGTACTGCATCAGATAAATCAGAAAAATCATCCCAATTAACGATAATGCCAGCGGCGCGAGCTGCAGCGACAATGTGCATGGTTAAGTTAGTTGAACCACCGGTCGCGAGAATACCCACAATGCCATTAACTACTGACTTTTCAGAGACCAGTTCACCAATCGGAGTGTACTGTGTACCCATTGCGGTTAGACGGCACACTTGTTTGGCAGCCATTTTGCTTAATTCATCACGTAATGGATCATCAGGATTAACAAACGATGAACCAGGTAATTGTAACCCCATGATTTCAAGCATTAACTGGTTAGAGTTAGCTGTACCATAAAAGGTACATGTGCCGGCGCTATGATATGACTTAGCTTCAGCTTCAAGCAATGCGGCACGATCAACCTGCCCTTGGGCAAATTGTTGACGAATACGCGCTTTTTCTTTATTTGGAATACCTGACTTCATTGGACCAGCAGGCACAAATAACATCGGCAAATGACCAAAGCTTAATGCACCGATTAATAAACCTGGAACGATTTTGTCACAAATACCCAGTAGTAGCGCACCATCAAACATATTGTGCGACAAACCTACCGCGGTAGACATAGCAATGACTTCACGACTCAGTAAGCTAAGTTCCATGCCTGGCTGACCTTGGGTCACACCGTCACACATGGCAGGAACACCTGCCGCGACTTGTGCCACACTACCCACATCCATACACGCTTGCTTAAGCATATTTGGATAAGTTTCATAGGGTTGATGTGCTGACAACATGTCATTAAATGCAGTCACAATACCAATATTGGCTTTCGTTAGCTGGCGTAAAGAATCTTTTGCTACCGGCTGACAGGCTGCAAAACCATGGGCCAAATTGCCACAACTTAATGCACTACGATGAACCCCTTGGGCTTTGGCATCGTTTAACGCGGTTAAATACGTTGATCGAGATTGTTGACTACGAGCAATAATTCTATCGGTGACGGCTTGTACTACTGAATGCATGGTAAAACTCCTTACGCGCTATAGAACACATCAACGGGCGTTTTATGCTGCGCTAATACGGCTCTAATGGGCATTTGGGTAACATCATCATTCTCGAGAGCCTGATGATATACAGTTAATTTTGGTTCTCCGACAAGATGCAAATAAATCTGACGACTATTTAAAATGGCATCTTTAGACAATGTGATGCGTGCATGCGGCGCGGTCGTTGGGTTAACAGCTACACATACCGCTTTGGTATTTAATGCATTATCAAGCTCTGCACTGCAAGGAAACCATGAGCATGTATGGCCATCAGTACCCATTCCCAGTATCACCACATCAAAAGGACGAGGAAAATTAGCTAACGATTCGCTGGTCATATCGCAACCCGCTTCAGGCGTCGCAAACATATTTTTCAAACCGCGAAACTTAGCGCTAGCGGCGCGATTTTGCAGAAAATGCTGACGAACCAATCTTTCATTTGAATTATTTTCATCAGTTTCAACCCATCGTTCATCAGCTAAAGTAATATAAACATCACTCCAGTCAACAAGCTTATGACTTAATAGCTCAAATAATTTCACGGGTGTTGAGCCACCAGAAACCACTAAGCTGGCTTTACCACGGGTATCAACAGCATCTTGTAATTGCCTAGCAATTTTATCGGCCAATTTAGCGTCTAAATCAGCGGGTGTATTGAACGATTTAAATACGGCTTCTTTAATCATGTCTACTCCCTACTCGTCCCAAGAACGACCATCTTTGGTTATCAATGCAACGGATGCAACAGGTCCCCACGTGCCAGCAGGGTATGGTTTGGGTTTTTCGCCACTTTCTTCCCATGACTGAATAATGCCATCGACCCATGTCCACGCTTGCTCAACTTCATCACGACGAACAAACAGCGCTTGATTACCAAGCATGGCTTCAAGTAACAAACGCTCATAAGCATCTGCAATGCGTTCATTTTTAAACGTGTCACTGAAACTTAAATCAAGCTTAGTGGTTTGAAGGCGTTGCTTTTGCTCAAGACCTGGCACCTTGTTCATCATCTGAATTTCAACCCCTTCGTGAGGTTGCAAACGAATAGTCAGTTTATTCGGTGGGAGATTACGGTAACTTGCCCGGTATAAGTTATGCGGTGGATTTTTAAAGTACACCACAATTTCACTGCTCTTAAATGGCATACGCTTACCACTGCGCAAGTAGAATGGCACGCCAGCCCAACGCCAGTTATCGATATCTACACGTAACGCCACAAAGGTTTCGGTATTCGATTGGGTGTTGGCATCTTCTTCTTCGAGATAACCAGGAACGGGTGAGCCTTTTAGGAAGCCAGCACTGTATTGACCCCGAACAGTATTTTCATACACATTCTCTTGATTAATGGGACGCAATGACTTAAGCACTTTTACTTTTTCGTCACGAATACTGTCAGCATCTAAATTGACCGGTGGATCCATCGCAACCAAGGTTAACACTTGTAATAAATGGTTTTGGATCATGTCACGCATTTGCCCAGCGCCATCAAAGTAGCCCCAACGCCCTTCAATACCCACTTCTTCAGCAACCGTGATCTGGACATGATCAATCGTACGGTTATCCCATTTAGAGGCAAATAAAGAATTAGCAAAACGCAGAGCAATTAGATTTTGTACCGTTTCTTTACCAAGATAATGATCGATACGATAGACCTGATTCTCATTGAAGAATTCAGCCACTTGGTTATTAATTACATGTGATGATTCCAAGTCGGTACCAATCGGCTTTTCAAGCACAACACGGGTATCAGATTGAATCAGGTTTTGTGCATGTAAACAGCGGCAGATGACACCAAAAATCGAAGGAGGCGTTGCGAAGTAATTCACCATGACGCGTTTACTGGGTTCAAGTAAATCGTGGAAGGCACGATAACCTTCAGGATCTTTAAAATTGGTACCAATATAATGACAACGACTGAGGAAGCGCGCTAGCGTGGTTGGGCAAAGTTCGTCTTTTACAAATGTATTTAATGCTTTAGTAACGAGGGCGATAAACTCTTCTTGAGTAAATGCGTCTTTTGCTACACCGATTACCTTGGTTTCTTTATCAAGCAATTCTGCTTTATCTAGCTGATATAGGGAAGGTAATAGTTTACGCCTAGCTAAATCGCCTTTAGTACCGAAAAGTACGAAGTCACAAGCCTTGGCTCCAATTGATTTGCCCATTGCTTAAAGCTCTCCTGATTATATGTGTGTGTCATGTTCCAATTTGGTCAATGAATAAATGAATAAAAGCACACTTTTGTTGTAATATAACAACAGAATTTAAATTTTGCATCTTTAATTTGCATTTATTGTATTGTTTTTAATCTAGTCATGTGTATCTATTATCTGCTATGATTTTCTACCAATAACAAAGATTGCGAACCATTTAACCATGATCTTTGTATTGAAAAATAATTCCGGATTACTACCATAAGTAAATAAATAACTTAATTTACGTAATTCCTGTAACTTATGATATAAAATTACATTACCTACTTTTAGCTACTTTCTAGCGGATGCTTGCTTATGAATACCCTTGAAAAGGTTCAAAAAAGCCTTACCCAATTTAGTAAATCGGAACGTAAAGTTGCCGAAGTCATATTAGCCTCACCGCAAACAGCTATACATTCAAGTATCGCCACCTTAGCCAAGATGGCTGATGTAAGTGAGCCAACCGTCAATCGCTTTTGTCGTCGACTCGACACTAAGGGGTTCCCTGATTTTAAGTTACATTTGGCTCAAAGTCTTGCTAACGGTACACCTTATGTAAGCCGTCACGTTGAAGAAGATGATTCACCAGATTCATATACCACAAAAATCTTCGAATCATCAATGGCATCGCTTGATACTGCACGCCAAAGTTTAGACACAGCTGCGATAAATAAAGCCGTTGATATTCTAACTCAAGCTAAGACTATTTCATTTTTTGGTCTTGGTGCCTCTGCCTCTGTAGCCCATGATGCGCAAAACAAGTTCTTTCGCTTTAATGTACCAGTGATATGTTTCGATGATGTGTTAATGCAGCGCATGAGCTGTATTAACTGCAATGAAGGCGACGTAGTGGTATTAATTTCGCACACTGGCCGGACAAAATCACTGATTGAAATAGCCCGTATCGCTCGTGAAAATGGCGCCGCAGTCATTGGTATTACAGCCCGTAATTCGCCACTTTCTCTTGAATGTACATTACCTGTAACAATGGAAGTGCCCGAAGATACTGATATGTATTTACCAATGGCATCGCGCTTAGCGCAACTGGTTACCATAGACGTATTGGCAACAGGGTTTACCTTACGCCGAGGCCCTCGTTTTCGTGAAAATTTAAAACGCGTTAAAGAAGTATTAAAAGAATCTCGAGTGAACAAGGATTTGACTATTTAAATTGATGGCCGATTAAACGAAGATATTACGGATGATCAGACATTGTTCGTTTGAGGATCGATTAACTCAACATCTATCGTCAATCGACACAACGCCGAACTCATTCTCATTTATACAGTGAATTTTGCACAAATCTTACAAGATAACTGGTAAATAATTACACAATTTAGTTATGTTTAATCGTGTAAATTATCATGCATCGCAATCAAATATTGTTCATAAAGCCAAACGGTTTATTCTGTTTGGCTTTTTTTATTGCAAAAATCGCTGATCTGTCACATAAATTACACATTAAAAACGATCTTTTTGTTTGTAACTTTACTACATTTGTTGAGAATGTCTGTTAATATAGTTACATCATTTAAGTGCCGAGATTGCTTAAGCACTTTAAATAACCAAATTCTATTTAACACAAAATCTTTCTTATCATTAACGGAGTATCTTATGTTCCGCAGAACTAAAATCGTTACTACACTAGGGCCAGCAACTGATCGCGATGACAATTTACGTAAAATTATCGTGGCAGGTGCTAACGTTGTTAGACTTAACTTCTCACACGGTTCACCAGAAGATCATTTAAAGCGTGCTACAGATACACGTAGGATTGCTAAAGAATTGGGCAAACACGTCGCTATTTTAGGTGACTTGCAAGGGCCTAAAATTCGTATTTCTACCTTTAAAGATAACAAAAAGATCAAGCTTAACTTAGGTGATGCTTTTATCCTTGATGCTGATTTAGCAAAGGGCGAAGGTGATGAAACTCAAGTAGGTATCGATTACAAGCAATTACCTAATGATGTCGTTATTGGCGATATATTAATGCTTGATGATGGCCGAGTGCAGTTAAAAGTTGAACGTGTTGAGGGTAATAAAGTCTTCACTAGCGTTACAATAGCAGGCCCGTTATCAAATAACAAAGGCATCAACAAAAAAGGCGGCGGCTTAACCGCTCCTGCCCTCACTGAAAAAGACATGGCGGATATCAAAACAGCTGCGTTGATTGATGTTGATTACTTAGCAGTATCGTTTCCTCGAACGGGTGCGGATCTTGATTTAGCACGTTCGTTAGCACTTGAAGCGGGCAGTAAAGCATTAATTGTCGCTAAAGTTGAGCGTGCAGAAGCGGTTGAATCTGACGAAGCTATGGACGATGTTATCCGAGCATCAGACGTCGTCATGGTTGCTCGTGGTGACTTAGGTGTTGAAATCGGCGATGCGGCACTTGTTGCTGTACAAAAACGGTTAATTCAACGTTCGCGTCAACTCAACAAAGCCGTGATCACTGCAACACAAATGATGGAATCAATGATTTCAAGCCCAATGCCAACACGTGCTGAAGTGATGGACGTGGCTAACGCAGTGTTAGACGGTACTGATGCAGTGATGCTCTCAGCAGAAACCGCTGCGGGCGATTTCCCTGAAGAAACCGTTATGGCAATGGCTAACGTTTGTTTAGGCGCAGAGTTACACCCAAGTGTAAATGTGTCTAAGCACCGTATGGATGAACGTTTCTCTTCAGTTGAAGAAACGATAGCACTATCAACCATGTATGCTGCTAACCACTTGCCAGGTGTTAAAGCGATTATTTCGTTAACGGAATCTGGCGCGACAGCTAAATTAATGTCACGTATCAGCTCTGGTTTGCCGATTTTTGCATTATCACGTCATCAAAAAACATTAGCTAGCATGGCTATGTTCCGTGGTGTACAGCCTATTGAGTTTGATTCAACAGCTTATCCTGCTGATGAATTAGCTAAAGAAGCATTAAACTGCATGGTTAACGCCGGTTATTTGGTCAGTGGTGATCTGGTACTCATGACTAAAGGTGACGCGATGGAAACGATCGGTGGCACTAACACTTGTAAAGTACTTATTGTTGCATAATCAACAACTACGCGTAGCGAGTAACACTCAATAGTTTTTATATTGTGATTATCTCGTTAACCCTAAAGCCAGTCTTCGGATTGGCTTTTTTTATGGGTTAAATTTAGAACGCTAGTAATGAACCGCCTATCCCCCCTAAATTCGCCTATCCCTCCCTTGTTGTATTTCTAACAATGTCTGTTTATCGCTTTGTTGTAATGAAAAAAAACCCCGACAGAGTCAGGGTTTATTTGGCGCCAATGATTTACATCAAAGACTGACATAAAAGTAATCAACTTACATTATAGCGTCTCAAAGTCATTGACGTTAATAGCGGCTAAGCGCAATTCATCTGCTTCGACAAGCTGTTTATGTTCAGCTTCAGTGATAATGTCTTTTGCTAACGCTACGTCAAATAACTCAAGCATTGGAAGCTTGGATTTTATATGACCGCTACGTTGAGCTTTCTTCAACTTTTTATACAGCTCTTTTGCAGCATATTTGGCTAAGAAAGCTTGCTCTACTTCCGCAATACCACTTTGGTCATCTTCAACATCACTACAAAGGAAAGTGATTCGGTCTCGTGCAGGTCCAGGCTTTAGCATACCGGTCACTAAATCAATCGCCAACTTGTCGCTTGGTGCGCTAAAGTGATTCCCTAATGGAAAAATCAATACTCGCAGTAATACTGCCGCGATTTTGCTTGGGAAATTATGGATAGCATCATTCAACGCTTTAGCCGCTAAATGTAAACGCTCCGTCATCACATAATGCACTGCAGGTAAATCATCTTGTTGACGACCATTATCTTCAAACAGTTTCAACGTGGCAGACGCTAGGTATAGCTGACTTAATACATCCCCCATACGTGCAGAGAGCATTTCTTTACGTTTAAGGTCGCCGCCCATGATCAACATCGAAACATCAGTCATGATGGCAAGTGATGAAGAGATACGCGTCATATCACGGTAATATTGCTGCGTCGGACCGCTCACTGGCGCACTGGCAAAACGACTGCCCGTTAACGCATTACCCAATGATCGTAATGCGTTACCGATCGCATAACCTATGTGTCCCAGTAAAAGAGAATCGAAACGGTCTAATGCCGATGTCTCATCTTCCATCGCCGCGGCTTCCATTTCAGCCAAAACGTAGGGATGACAGCGCGTTGCACCTTGGCCAAAAATCATCAATGACCGAGTCAAAATGTTTGCACCTTCTACGGTAATTGAAATAGGAGTTGCCATGTATGCATGACCTAAATAGTTTTTAGGTCCTAATTGGATACCTTTACCCGACTGAATGTCCATTGCGTCTTCTAATACATCACGACCTAACTCTGTCATATGGTATTTAGCAATTGCGGTAACCACAGAAGGTTTAACTTTTAAGTCGATACCTTGAGTGGTTAAACGACGGGCGGCTTCAAGCTGGTAAGTATTGGCAATAATACGCGCCATAGCCTCTTGTACGCCTTCAAAGTGACCGATTGGCATACCGAACTGTTGACGAACATAACTATACGCTGTGGTCGTTTTAGTGGCCACATGGCCAGATGCAGTAGCAAGCGCAGGTAATGAAATACCACGTCCTGCAGACAAACATTCAACCAGCATACGCCAGCCTTTACCCGCAAACTGTGGTCCACCAATAATCCAATCTAATGGAATGAATACATCTTCACCACTGGTAGTACCGTTCATAAACCCCATCATTAATGGATTATGACGACGACCGATTTCAACGCCTTGATGATCCGTTGGGATCAACGCACAAGTAATACCTAGGTTTTTAATCTCACCTAACAAACCGTCAGGATCGCGCATTTGGAATGCTAACCCTAATACTGTCGCTACAGGTGCTAAGGTAATGTAACGCTTGTTCCAAGTTAAACTTAAGCCTAATGTCTCTTCGCCTTCAAACTCACGGCGACACACAATACCCAAGTCAGGGATTGCGCCAGCATCACTGCCCGCTTCTGGACCCGTTAACGCGAAACAGGGAATATCTTTACCCACAGCTAACGATGGCAACCAACGCTCTTTTTGCTCTTGAGTGCCGTAATGCGTTAATAGCTCACCTGGGCCTAAAGAGTTAGGCACCATAACGGTAACGGCAGCACTGACACTGCGGGTGGCAATTTTAGCCACAATCGTTGAGTTTGCATAAGCTGAAAATTCACGCCCGCCGTACTTTTTAGGAATAATTAACGCAAAAAAGCCTTGTTCTTTAAAATATTGCCATAACTCTGGCGGTAAATCTTTACGATTATGGACAATATCGAAATCGTCAATCATGGTTAATGCGGTTTGTACTTGATTATCAATAAAGTCTTTTTCTTCTGCACTTAACGTTGGTTTACCATAACTGTGTAAGGTGTTCCAGTTTGGTTTTCCGCGGAATAACTCACCTTCCCACCAAACATCACCGGCTTCCATTGCTTCTTTCTCGGTACTCGACAATGGAGGCAACACTTTTTTGAAAAATGAGAATACTGGACGCGTGATAAATTGCATCCTGATATTACGTACGCCAAAGAGGACGATGATCGCTATAATAAGCAATATGACGATGGTCATTTTATACCTTCTTAGTTTGTTAACACAGGGACAGCAACACCAGCTGCCATGTAGGGGATAACTTTACGAATAATGGCTTCAATATTGTTATGTTCACCATAATCTGCCGCGGCAATTTCATTTAAGGCATCTGCAGAAGCCATAGTGAACACAATAGTTCCTAAAGTGAAATGCAAACGCCAAAACATTTCAGCCGCGGGAATATGCGGAACGCTGGCTGATACAGCTTGAACAAATGTGGCTAAATGTTCGCCATAGTGTGTGGTGATAAACCAGCGCAAATGCCCTTGGCTTTCTATGTAACCTCGGCCCAACAACTGTAAGAAAATAATCGTGCCGCCGTTACGTACCTTATTCAATTCAAGTAACGGGTTAATTAAAGCAGAAAAAATCTCGTTTAGTGATGCATTTTCAGGCGCATTATGTAAACGATTAATCTCTATCGAAGCGCTTGGCATAAACACATCTAAGTATCTTGCTAATACAGCACGAATTAATTCTTTTTTCGAACCAAAATGGTAATTGACCGACGCCAAATTGACTTCAGCTTTACTCGTAATCAGTCGTAACGACGTTTCAGAAAAACCTCTTTCAGCAAACAACTTTTCAGCTGCATCGAGTATTCTTGTTTTTGTATCAGTACGACTTGCCATTCCAAGACCCAAGTTAATTTAAACACCTGTTTAAATTAATCATTGAGCGCACAGATGTCAATCGAAATTGTTAGCTTTCTTTGTTTATGCAAACAACAAAAACAGTAACAACCGCATCAGATTGTTAACTTATATGCAAAGTTTGCTATTTTTCGGTACACTCATTACGACAAGAAAAACAAGGATGCAAACAAATGAATTTGCCTTTAAAACGACCGTCCCAAATTGCACTTATTGTCTCAATCGCATTAGGATTGTGTGCGTGTAACGACACGACTGTCACCACTGAGGCTGCTGATGAAAAAACAGATATCGCAGCCGCAATAAATTTTGTTAACCGCGCAGAGGCTGATTTAGCCAGTTTATCGATTGAAGCTAACCGTGCAGAATGGATCTATTCCAATTTCATTACAGATGACACCGCGGCTTTATCTGCTGCAATGGGAGAAAAAGTAACCTCCACATCAGTGCGCTATGCAACTGAAGCGGCCAAATACGCTAACGTAGATTTAGACCCTGTCAATGCACGCAAGCTTAACAGCCTTCGCAGTAGCATAGTATTACCCGCTCCACTTGATGCAGCTAAAAATGCCGAGCTGGCTAGTATCGTCTCACAGCTCAATGGACTTTACGGCAAAGGTAAATATTGCTTTGCTGACGGTCGCTGCCTTACTCAACCTGAGTTATCTAATATTATGGCAGAGTCAAAAGACCCTGCTTTGCTTTTAGAAGCATGGAAAGGTTGGCGTGAAATAGCCAAACCCATGCGTCCGTTATTTGAACGCGAAGTTGAATTAGCCAATCAAGGCGCAAGCGATCTAGGTTATACCGACTTGTCTGAACTGTGGCGCAGCCAATACGACATGGAGCCTGAGGCATTTTCAGCAGAACTTGATCGGCTCTGGGCACAAATAAAGCCGCTTTATGACTCATTACATTGCTATGTTCGCGGCGAATTAAACCAACAATATGGTGATGACGTTGCGCCAAAGACGGGCCCTATTCCAGCGCATTTACTGGGGAATATGTGGGCTCAACAATGGGGTACTATCTATAATAGTGTTGCACCTAAAGATGCAGACCCTGGCTATAACGTGACCGAACTATTAGCCCAAAACGGCTATGATGAAATTAAAATGGTAAAACAAGCTGAAGGTTTCTTCACTTCACTTGGGTTTGGCGCATTACCAGAAACATTTTGGACCCGTTCAATGTTTGTACAACCTCAAGGCCGTGATGTGGTGTGCCATGCATCGGCGTGGGACTTGGATAACCTAGATGATATCCGCATTAAAATGTGTATTCAGAAAAATGCTGAAGACTTTAGTGTTATTCATCATGAATTAGGCCATAATTTTTATCAACGAGCCTATAAAAACCAGCCTTTCATCTTTAAAAACTCAGCAAATGATGGCTTCCATGAAGCGATTGGCGACACAATAGCCTTATCTATTACGCCTAAGTATTTGCAGAAAATTGGCTTACTTGAAACGGTCCCCGATGCGTCTAAAGACATTGGATTATTGTTAAAGCAAGCATTAGATAAAATTGCCTTTATGCCTTTTGGGTTAATGATTGATCAATGGCGCTGGCAAGTATTTAACGGCACCATCAAACCGGAGCAATATAACCAAGCTTGGTGGGAGCTACGTGAAAAATATCAAGGTGTTAAAGCACCCATTGAGCGTACTGAAGCGGATTTTGATCCTGGTGCTAAATATCATGTCCCAGGCAATGTCCCCTATACGCGTTATTTCTTAGCCCATGTACTGCAGTTCCAATTCCATAAAGCACTGTGTGATATTGCAGGTGACACAGGTCCTGTTCACCGTTGTAGCATTTATGGTAACAAAGCAGCAGGAGCTAAACTGAATCAAATGCTCGAAATGGGTGCCAGCAAACCTTGGCCTGAAGCGCTTAACGTTGTGACAGGTTCAGACAAAATGGACGCCAAAGCAGTGTTAGATTACTTTGCCCCTTTGCAAGTCTGGTTAGATGAACAAAATACACAGGCAAACCGCCAGTGTGGCTGGTAACCCTCGATGTGATGACCGATTGTTTCAGCGACCGATTGTAGCGATTGGTTGCAGTGACTGATGCAAATAAACGATCATTAAGAGGCCGCTACTTCACATCTAATTTTTTCACTTAAAATAATGGCGCTAGTCAATAATAGCGCCATTATTTTATATAAATACTCTCGATTTAATGTAAACCTATCTAAAACCACGACCTTTTCTATTCAACTCGCCATTTTCAATTCTTTTTTGCTGTGATTTTTTTAGCATCACAAATAGCGCGCCGACCCCGCCACATTCTTTTGTGGCAGAATGATACGCGGTAACCGGCTCGATAAATTGTAACCAATGACATACTGCAGATTTCATTAATGCTGCATAAGGTTTGCTTTTATAACCCTTACCATGAATAACCAGTATGTTACGTTCTCCGTGTTCATAAGCACTTAATACGTAATTAAGTAAACTTTCACGGGCCTGTAAAAGCCGATATTGATGTAAATCCAACACAGTATTGAATCGATATTTACCCAGTCGAAGTTGTGTAAACACTTCGTCTTGAATGCCATCCATTTTATAGCTCACCACATCGTCGGGCTTAAGCGGTTTGAATAAATAAGGATCGGTGGGCAATAACGCTAACAACTCATGTTGCTCTGCTGCCGCTCGCTTTGCCAGTTGAGCATCTGTTACTCTTAATGGATTAGGCCATGTTTGGGCAGTCTGTGTTTGATGTTGATGTTTAATAGGAGTCACATCGGCCATTTCTTGTAAGAATAATGGGTCATCACTTAACAACATATGGACCTCCTACATACTTTGTAAAGATTCTACGCTTTAGCAAAGTTGATGAATAAATTATAGTTACGGTTACGGTATCGCTTCAATTATTGATTTAGGCGACAACTGCCTTGAAAAACACCGTTAGCTAAAAAGAGAACTAATCCTTGAAAAAAATATTGACCTTATTGAATGCGCCATGGTCGTCTCTACTTCTGCTAGCAGTGGGTTTGAGCGGAATCACGTTGAACGTTTATGCCGCAGAGTCGATCCCTCATCAGACGTTGAATGCTAATTTTACAAAATTGACTCAAGCTTTTGAACAATTAGATTTAACCGCCATTGAGCAAATATACACTGACGATGCTGTGTATATTTCTGAAACACAAGACCGAGGCATCATTAGCGGTAAAGAAAACATTTTAGATCTGTATAGCCGATTTTTTAATAAGATTAAAACTAAACACGCTAAACTTGAAGTCGACTTTCGTGTACTTGTACGTTATAGCGAACCAAATAGCGCAACCTACATTGGTTATTATTTAGTGCGGTTTCACCCAGGAAAAGAGTCTGGTGAACCGATCAGTGAGTTTGCCGGTAAGTTTGTGACTGTTTTTACCAAAGACAGCAAGCAACAATGGAAAATTAGCGTCGACTCTAACACTCACGCCGCGCCCCATTTTTACTATGATGCGAAACCGGTACCGAATCTATATTATGGTCGGCAATTTATTGCTGCAGCCGCAAAATAATAAACTTGATGAAGAATAATGATTTATTAGACGCTAAATCGACACACTGCCCCTGTGGCAGTTCACGTCCCTACGAGCAATGCTGTGAGCCATATCATTTAGGTCGTGCTGTGGCAGAGATACCAGAGCGTTTAATGCGGTCTCGTTATTGTGCCTTTGTGTTGCGTCATTTCCGCTATTTGATTGCGACGCATCATCCACAATATTTACACGGTTTGACTGAACAACAACTTGCCCAAGGTAAAACCCAGTGGTTGGGTTTAGTGGTAATGTCATCGACACAACAATCTGAATATGGCGAAGTAACCTTTAAAGCTTGGTTTATTGAAAACAAACACATTGATGCTATTTATGAGTGTTCGTCATTTATCAAACAAGATGGCCATTGGTTTTATACTCACGGACACCAAATGCAAACTCGGTTACCAGGCAGGAATGACCCTTGTATCTGTCATAGCGGCAAAAAATTCAAACAATGCTGTGCTAAGCGCACGGGTTAGCAACGGTGAGTAATACGCTACCCATCCGCTTAAAAATAAGCCTAGTTGCTGATGTCGTCGAATAGCTCGTTGCAGAGCAATAGTGAATTAATCTGCTATTGATAAATAAAAATTGAGTAAAAGACGCTGTGAAAAGGCTATTTAGCATTTTGTAGAATACTGCTTAAAGATAATTTCAATCATTACCCGTAAAAATCTTATGCTCCACAAGGATGAAATACGACGACTCAGCCAACATGTTGCTCACTTAATGCCTGTTGGTGTCGTTTCATCTCATGGGCATTAATAAACAAGGCAAAATCATTAACACGTATAGCTGGGCTATATAAAAACCCTTGAGCATGATCGCAAGCGTTCAATGTTAAAAACGCTTCCTGTTCTTTGGTTTCAACCCCTTCAGCGGTTAACGAAATATTCAGTGCTTTAGCCATCGCGATAATCGCACTGACAATCTCACGGCTTTCGTGGCTAGAACAGATATCCATAATAAATGAGCGATCTATTTTTAATTTCGAAATGGGGAATTGCTTAAGGTATTTCATCGAACTGTAACCTGTACCAAAATCATCAATCGCTAAACCGACACCTAATTCGGCCAATTCATGACATAACTTAATTGCATAGCGAATATCTCCCATGAGTTCAGTTTCAGTTATTTCAAGGATCAAAGTCTTAGGCTTAATACGATAGCGCGTAACGAAACGCCAAACTTGTTCATACAAGTTACCGCTAAAAAATTGTCGCGCGGCAACATTCACATGCATCGCAATGTTGACATCTTTATGCTGCCACAAATTCAATTGCTTACAGGCCGTTTCTAATACCCATTCACCAATTTGATTAATCATCCCGGTTTGTTCTGCTATTTCGATAAACGCACCTGGATAAAGCACCCCTTTTTTAGGGTGATGCCAGCGAATTAATGCTTCTGCACCAATATACTGATTATTTTGCAGATCCATTAAGGGTTGATAATACAACTCAAACTCTCGACCGCGAATAGCGTGGTGTAAATCATGCTCTATCTCTGCTTTAGTGTTAAAAGCTTCAAGTAGCGCTTCATTAAAGAATTGATAATGAATATCATTGTTTTTCTTAGCAACTTGTAACGTAATATCAGCACAAGATAACGGGTTGAACAAGCCGACTACTGACTTGATATCGACTACGGCAATGGCGGGTCTAGGTTCTACTTTTTCTCGATAGATGACTGATGAAGCGGCCAGATTCATGTAAAGCTGGCTGATCATTTGTTCGACATCTGTATCCGGTAACATCGGCGGCAATAATACAGCAAATTCATCGCTACCTATTCTGGCGACATCAATAGCGTTGGAAGTCTCTGCAAAATATTGTAAACGTCTTGCCGTCTCAATTAATAAGGCGTCACCTTGTTCATGGCCATGAGTATCGTTAAAACGCTTGAAGCCTAATAAATCAATAAGAATTAATGTACCTTCAGTAGCGCTATCTAGAATGGGGGTAAAATGGCTACGATTGTGTAGTCCTGTTAATGAACAATGCCATGCCAAACGCTCTAATTCGGCTTTGTGTAAATATTCTGCGGAATTATCGTAACTAGACACAAGCGCATAATGCTTACCTTGTTCCGTTACAAACGGCGTAACATGATAATTTATCCAATATTCACTACCGTCAATTCGCGCCAATTTAAGGTCGCCTTTAACGATCTCGCTATTACGTAATTTATTGATAACCTGGTCAAGCAGTTGTGGCGTATGCCTAAACACATCGAGGTTTGAAGCACTATGATGTTCAACCGAAGAACGGGGTAACCCGGTCATTTTTTCGTGGGCACTGTTAACATACTCAATAATACGACTATCGGTATTCACCAGCATGACAACATGTTCTGATTGCTCGGTAGCATTTCGCAACATATAAACTTGTTCATTGCGATCATAGGTATAGCGCGTAGATAACGTTAACGCCAATTGATCAGCACATTGAATAGCAAACTGAATATCAGATTTTATCCAACGGGCCTCTTCACAGCTTTCCACCGACAAAATGCCCTCTATATGGCCATTTATTCGGATGGCAATATCGATACTGGTGGCAATGTTGTGGTGTTGGTAGTACTCAGAAAATGTTTGAACTAAATTTATATGCGTGCTGTCGGTGGATAAAATATATCGATGGGAACGTAACTCATTAAAATATTGAGGGTCAATGGTCATTTGTCTCAAATGAGATAAATGACTCAGTTTGTCGTTAACCTTGCTTGCGACTAAAGTATGCTCACAGATAAAATCGTCATCGTCAGCAAAGCCGTTACTATCGTTTTTATTTCTCAATGACCAAACAGATACAAATGACGCAGCGAAATATTCTCGCAGCTGTTGGCATACCAACTCTGCGGTTTTTTTGAAATCACCTTGTTGTTTAGCACTGGAATTTACAATTAATTCCAATAAATGCTGTTGCTCTTTTCGATTCATTTACATTCCGAAAAAATGGCTTCATCACTCTAAATCTTTAACATTATTAACTCAGTACACTTATTATTATTTTCTGATATTCACAGCGTGAGTCAACATATAACAGCAATGCACCGGGAGCGAAACTCGCGTTAAAAACATTTAGAATATTAGATTAGCATAAGCTACTATACCTTTGGTTAAGTAAAGCAGATTACACCCGATACTCTAAAACAGCAATCCTTTGGTAATATATTGTTACGCTTAATTAGGATTGTTGACACACGATGCTCACTCCCATAAAAAGTGTTTAACAACAAACACGTAACACGTTTTTATTTTCATTACAAAGTGCCATAAATCTAAAGTTGATTTTCAAGTTGAAAAATCATCTTCTCCACGCTATAAGCGAAATCAAGCTTCAAAGCAATAGTGTTATCCTCATCAACAATCTCAGCTTTTGTATCAGTAAAACGTTGTTGTGCTATTTGCTGCATAGCTTGTGCTTGCAACAATGCATCGTCACCGACAAAACTAAGCATCAATAAAGTATCTTCTGCTTCAACGACGGCACCAATATCAACATAACTACCACATTCCGCACAGGTGTCATTGACATTACCTTGTTGCTGTTTAATTTTCTCAATCATTACTCACCCCATCAGTTTGTTTAACGTCGAACCACAAATATAACCCAATTTTGGCTGAATTTTATTTGCCATGCTCACAATTACCAAAAATATTCACTCTATACTATCTAAGAGTAACAGCACCGTATTAACCCTAAGCAGTTAAGCCAACTGTAATGATAAGGTATTTGAAATCTTACGTTGTGTATTGAGCTGATCCAGAAAATGCATCTCTTCTATTGGAGTATGTTGTTGGTAAGCATTAATGGCTTTATTTTTAGTCAGGTAATCACAGTTACTTAAGACTTCAACCATCGCATCTGGTTGAGAGCCTCTAATCACAAGCGCTTCTGGCGTTAATGCTTGTTGAAGTTGAAACTGCCTTGCCCCTTGCTGCTGAAACACAATAGCGTTATCGATAGTGTCCGGGTGGACTGATATATCATCAACCAGTAATTGCGCTGGCGGTACCGCAAACTGTCTTCGTAGCTTTTGCGTGCTCTCTATATCATTATCCAATTGAAATTGAGCCATATCAACGGCATCAACCGACAACATAGCCAATAGCAAACCAAATTCACCGCGACGATTATGTTCAATCGCGACGTTTAATCGGTTCCCTATTTGTAATTCATTGACTAATGTTGATTCAATTTGCATATAAAAACATCACTACTATTGCTCGATGCTAATTTATCGACCAAACAGTCATAAACTTTAGCAATATATTCAATTTTACACTTTACATATAAAAGGTTTCTGACTACTATGGCGGCCGCAATTGAGGAGGGGTTCCCGAGTGGCCAAAGGGATCAGACTGTAAATCTGACGGCTCAGCCTTCGAAGGTTCGAATCCTTCTCC